>JAIRWS010000067.1 GCA_031268855.1 Candidatus Margulisiibacteriota bacterium
GCGCGGATGATTTCCATCAGCGCCTGATTACTTTTAGAATTCATATAATAGGCATACAGAGCGTCCAGCCATTGATAATTATTACTATTATTATTAAGTATCCTAACATCGGAATGACCCCAGTACAGAGTTGAATATTCGATCTCCAGAGCCTGCAGGACTTTATCAACCTCCGCGGCCTGCGCCGCGTCAAACAGACTTTTGCCCAGATCTTTGGCTAATTGCCGTCTGATCTTCTCGCGCGGTTCATTTTTTTCGTCCAGGCTATATATTTTACATATCTTGTCTAGCAGTACCCACTCTGCTTCATCTTCCTTTATCCCAAGCTCTTCGGTCAGAAGCCTGAAAATAACCGTCCTAATATTTTTCATATCAGCGGAAACTTTTTCCTTGGCCATACTCAATTTTTCATCAATAAGCTTTAACGCTTCGTCTATCCTAACCTTTTTATCTTCATCACAACTATCCAGCAGCTCTATCCGTGTGCTTTTTATGTTGTTGGCTTTATTATAAAGCTGGCCGCTGGTGAGACGTTCCGCCGCGGCGCGAATGACCGCCCGGGCAAAAGCGGTCTCGAGAATATCGACATTTGGATCGGTCAAAGGGTATAGATCAAGGCTTGGATCATTTTTAAAAGCATTTGTTATATCTTCAAATGTCACGGCATTTTCACGGCGAAAACGCAGGATATTTTTTAACACCGCCGTTTCGTTCACTTGTTTCACGAGCGGCAAAAAACTATCAAAAAACTTGGTAAAATTTTTGCTATCGTCGTTGTTGTCGCCGCGCCGCGTCAAAACTGAAAATGTCTCTGTAATGTCCCGTAGCAGTTCTGGACGTCCAGAAAAAGTGTCTAGCTCGTCTATAATCAGCATAATCTCGCGCTCGGGCAGCAGGCGGCCGGAGCCATCAATAACTAAACTCTTGAAAACTTTCAGCTCTTCAGCGCCCCATTGAAAACCCCGATCTGCCATCCTGGATAAAATATCCTCAGAATATAAATTGCCGCCGGCTTTCAAACCAGACAGGCTGGTCTGTTGAAAAAATTCCAGCATTTTTGTTTTCATTTTTTCTACATCACCATGTTCCTGGCAGACATTCTTCACGTTTTCCAGATTCACCAAAAAACTCAACAGTTCCTCTAAATTTAATTTTTTAGTTCCGGCAGAAGCCAAAAGAGCTTCAACAAAGGCAATTTGTTCCTCGCGTCCCTCGATGCCGCAGTTATATAGAGGATTGTTCGTTGATAGGCCGAACCAATCAACTAAAGCTCCTACATCAGCATCAACAACATTTTTGTGCTCAGGATCCGCAGCCGTTCTTTGCGACAGCACATAACGCCGCGCCAGAAAAACCTCGCGTTCTTTTGCGGTATCAGGATCATCAGCCAGAGTTTCAAATTTGCTCTCCAGGACGTACAAAAAATTCATAATAAGATCTATACTATCTTTAACATCCTGTAAATCCCTTTCGTCCCTGGCCATCAAACTCTGGGCGAGAGCAGATCTGGTATTTTGAAAATTTGGCAAAATACTTATACCCAACTCATAATTACTGCCAAAATTATCATCTGGCCGTGGAGACAAGAAAACGCTCGTAAAATCAAACTTTTTGATATGTGTATTGGATAAAATATCAATCACAGCGGAAATTTCCGCGCCAGTCGGCTTCAGCGGCGCCGCTCGCTCAATAAGCAAATCGGCTATCGCGTCAAAATTGGGACTCGCCAGCAAGACCGCGCCTTTCTCGCTAAGCTCAGCCAGTTGTGCTGGAGTTTCAAAGCCCAGCTGTTTTAGTTTTTCCAATTTCGGCAGCAGTAGCAGCAAATCCTGCGGAGAAACCTTTGCGGCTATACTGGAAAATTTATTTATATCTATACTGGCAATACCGAATATACTCCAGGATCCCTGTAATCTGTTATAAAATTCATTGACATTTAAACCAGATGCCGTAATGCCGGTAAGTTTTGCGTATTCGATCCTGATGTTATCTTTCGAGTTTTTTACCAAATTATTTATTCTTTCAGCTAAATCTGTATATTCCTCGTTTGAAAAATTTTCATAACTATTAACATCAAGATAATCCGCTATATATCTTTGCAAAAAATCTTTAAACCCCGTGTTAGCTTCGTTGGCTTTATAGCCCAGACCATGCTCCGCGCTGTTTTCACACAAAATCCTGTCGAGCAGCGCAACGGACACAGGAACACTTCTGAAAGTAAAGATATAGTCCTGACCATCGATGCTGCACCTGCCGTCCTCGCTCAACTTGACCCTTTGCGCTTCGGAGAAAACGCCAGTTTCTATATTTCTCTTGAGCGCGGAACCATCGTCATAAACACGATAATGTTCCCCATTCAAAAAAAACTCTCTTAGATGCGTTTTTGTCTGCCAAATATTCTGCAGGCCGTCCGCCGCATTTGCGCCTTGTGAACTGTCTGTCGCGCTGGAATTTCCAACAATTTCCTGATTGTTAAAAAGCACTTTATCAGTAAGAAATTCACTGTATGAAATAGCAGCGCTGTTCTTATATTCCTGATACAACTCCGTTTGGTTTTTGGCCAAAAATTCAAATAAAACTTTGTCATCCTCTGCGTTCGTGAGGTGACTCCACATATTCAGTATATTATCAATACTACCGTCCAACAAAAACAAAAGCTCCTTACCGGGAATCGTTGCCAGGCCGCTCAGCCAGTTCAGGTTTTCCGGCAGAATACTCCGCAATTCAGACAACGCAAATTCGTGTTCGCCTATAGAAGGCCAGCTGGAGGGATCGCTCAGGGCATACAGACGCACCAGAAATTCATTACGTTCAAACCAATCAGTCAAACTTTTTTCATTGGCGCAATTAGGAATAATATCGGACGCCAGCATTTGCTCCAAAATATTTTTGCCTATTTTCAAATGTTCAGCCTGCTGATCAATTCCTTGCCCAAACCAGACCGGAAAAAGATCCTTTCCGATTTTTTCATGTTTTATATACTCAAACTTTCCACCAATCATGGTGGCTACCTCAAAATCACCCTCATTAAGCCTTATCCGATCTTCCGGCATTTTTACCATCTTGCTGCCTTTTAAATAAAAGATCTCGTCCTTAATAATCCGGCACTCTGTTTTGCCGAAATTGAAACTGGAAGCTTCAGCTTTCAGCCAGTCCAGCGGGATCAGTTCGCGGCGGCCGTCGACTGGCTGGAAATCATACTTGATCCCACCGTAGGTATATCCGGTTTCTGTTTTTTTCAGCCCGTTAAGCTCTACCATAACGCCGGAAACAAGGCTGTAGCAGACGCCGTTTATATTTCTATATTCTTTATTTTCCAGCCAGACGCTGGTCTCAGCGGCGGCTTCCCAGGGGCTTGGTTTTAATTGCTGGCTATACTGACCGATCTGCGTATTCAGGCGCGTTTGGCGGCCATTGTACAGATGATCGCGTACCGCCGCGTCTAGATCCTGATTTTGGATAGTGATCATCTCATCAACTATAGCCAGAGCGCTTTTAATGCTATTATCGATACTCCTGCTCTCCCAGAGCGCAAAACTGCGGATAATTTCCGCGCTCAGCGGCTGGCCGCCCAGACAGGTTTTAATTTTATCCAGATTGCACAGGGTTCTGGCTATGGCCGCCCAGCTCGCGCCGTCATTGGCCAGCTGATGCAGCAACAGCTCGGGATTGTCTAGCCCAGATTCTCCCAGGGCAAAATTCCTGTATAAACTTTTGATATCACTATTGGAACAACTCTCCACTCCATCGCCGCCACGGAGATTAGCCAGCTGCCGGTATTTCAACTCGGCGCCGATCTCTTTTATTTTATTCTCGGCTTCCTGCGTGCTGAAAAATACATTGCGTTCCCTATCCAGCAATTCATACATCGCGTACTCTAAAACCTGCTTGTCGGTTATGCTCAGCGCATTAAGCTCACGCAAAACAGCAGGATCCAGCAGCGGAGTATGGCCGAATTTCCTGGCAAAATCGATGATCTTATCCATATCCTTACTCATATCAATGTAGGAGCTGCCGGAAATCCGCGCTACAGCGTCAATATTCAGGCCGATGCGGATAATTGTTTCGTCATCAATGCCGGCCTTTTGCAATGCTTCAATAAGATTTAAATTAGCTCCTAAACTAAGCACATTACCGTACTTAATAAAATCACTATCCGAAAACTTAGTTCCAAGAGCAGCGTATATAATCGTGCTGTTGGGACGCGCGGGGTTTGCCTGGACATCTCTTATTGTTTTTTGCGCGGCAATTTCTTCCGGCGACGCGGGGTCAATATTCAAACCGTTGCGCTGGGCGGAAAAAACCGCGTAAGCTTTCCAATCATTATCGATCTGTTTTTGCAGAGCTTTGAGCGCCAGGTCTTTTATTTCCCTTCTTTCCGCTGTGTCATCCGGCAAGCCAGCGATCTCGCTCACTTTGCACAGCTGGCCGTTTTCCAGAGTTAGTAAAACATCTGCATATCTGGAATCTTGAGCGGCGCTGCGCCTCTCTCTAAGAGCATGTTCAGGAATTTTTGTTTCTTCGGAGCCCTGAAACTTATCCAAAGATATATTAGACCTACTATTTGCTGCCTCAACCCCAGAGGCGTACAAAAAACGCATAAATCCCCCTTCAAATCACTTCCTGATTTAAAAATACCCATTATTACTCAAAATATACTAATAGATATATCGATGTATCTACGCGGATAAATGCATCGATTTTTTTTGATAATTAAATTTTATTTGCTGACCAGCAGTTTTCCGTCCCCGTCAAGGCTGAGCGTCGTCAAGCCGTTGTCTAGAAAATTTTCGATGTAGCTAAGCGAAATATCATTTAATATGCCGCAAAGTTTCTCGACGGCCAGCCGGACAATACGTCTGGCCAAAGCGCGGTGGCAGCTCTGCAAAGCCACAGCGTCGAGTTTGATCCGCGCCGGTTCTTCTTTAATGACAATCTCGCCATAAAGCCGCCGCGCTGCGGAGTCCAGATATTCGTCATCGGCGCGCAGTATCTCCGCCGTGCGGCGCAGTCCTTCCTGATAATTGGGGTTGATCTCTTTCAACAAAGGTAGCACTTCCAGCCGTAATTTGTTGCGCGTGTAAGCGGTGTCCGCGTTGGTCTCGTCTTCCTGAAAAGTCAGAGCGTTAGCGGCGGCGTAGGCGAGGATTTCCTGTTTAGCAGCCTGTAGCAAAGGCCGCGTCAGGCGCACCCCCTGTTCGAGACGTTCCGGCGCGATACCGGACAGTCCTTTCGCCGCCGCCCCGCGCAGCAGCCTAAACAGGATCGTCTCCGCCTGATCGTCAGCCTGATGCGCCAGCGCCAGAACACCGTAATTGTGCAGATGCGCTTCCTGAAAAAAGAATTCATATCTAGCCCGTCGTCCGGCGTCTTCCAGCGAGAGACCGGACTGCGCCGCCAGAGCCGGCACATTTTTGACGCCCAGATGAAAAGGCAGCCTGTATTTAGCGGCCAGGTTTTCCACAAAATCCGCGTCACGCTCGGCGGCGCCCTGACGGATCTGATGATTGAGATGCGCGACAGCCAGCGTGAAGCCGAGTGTTTTTTTTAAATGGCAAAGCAAGTCCAGCATAACAACAGAATCCACGCCGCCGGAAACAGCGGCCAATACCCTGTCCTGCGCGGTAAACAACACAGCATTAAAAAACATGGCTTATTTTAAACTTAAAAAATCAAAAAAAGAACAGAAAATATAGCTGCATTTTTTTAAAAGAACTTGCGAATTCTTAATGTAATTATTTGCGTAAAGGAGTTGATGGATATGAAAAAAACACTACTGATTTCGCTGATCGTTATCGCACTGGGCGCCACGGCCGCGGCCGTGGAAACCCCGACGATCAATTTCGCGGAAGAGTTAATGGCTCCGACGATCGAAATAATCGCCTGATCTTACCCTCTCAGCCGGAATAGATCTCTCCCCCGATTTGTTCCGGCTTTCCTTTAATAGATATAAGATTTCAATAAAACCGGCTCGCTTTTGAGCATCGAGTTAAAGGACAGTTTGTCCAAACCCAGCGCCACAGCAAGATTGTAACGGAACTGCGCCCAGCCGTTTACAGACGGCACATTGCGGACAACACGCGCCGTGCCTTTGATTTTTGCGCCTTTTTTGGCGGCTTCCAGCGCGTCGCTAAAAGAACCGAGCTTATCCACCAGGCGCAAGGTCTGGGCGCGTTTGGCGGTGTAAATTTTGCCCTGTGCCAGCGGCTCCACTTCATCAACATGCAAATTGCGCCCCAGAGCGACCGCCAGTTTGAATTGATCGTAAACCACCGCCTGATAACGCAAGAGCATCGTCATTTCCTCGGCGGTGAGCTCACGCCCCAGAGTATTCATGTCCGCGTGTTCGGCCGTCTTGATCGTGTCTTCTTTGATGCCCCATTCTTTGTACAATCCGCCAGCTTTTAAAGTCTGGCCGATCACGCCAATGCTGCCGACCAGCGCGCTGGGATTGGCGTAAATCTCATTGGCCGCGGACGCAATATAGTAACCGCCGGACGCGGCAATATTGCCCACGGAAGCCACCACATATTTTTTCTTGTCGCGCAGTTTTTGCACTTCTTTGTAAATGCGGTCAGCCGCAAAAGGCGAGCCGCCCGGCGAATTGATCCGCAATACCACGGCTTTGACGTGATCCTGCTGGCGAATCTCGCGCAGTTCGGCTAATACCGTTTCGCTGCCGGAGCGTTTACCGCCAAATAAAGTATCGGCATAAGAAACGCCGTCGATCAGCTCGCCGTCGATATCCACCACCGCGACCGTGCGAAAATCGGGAATAATAAAATTATTTTCCTCGAAACTAACCAATTCGCTCGGACGGACATAGCTCAGATTGCTGGAAAACTCGTCGACATTCTGCGTGGCCAGTTTAAGCAGCGCGCGCAACTGTTTTTCCGCTTCGTCGTAATAACCCAGCGCGTCGACTAAACGGTAATCCAGCGCTTCTTGAGCCGTGATAATCCCGCCGTCGGCAATGTCGGCCATATTTTGCGCGGAAATCTGCCGCGCGTCCTTGATCGCGGTGGACAATTCGTCGTTAATGTCCCTGACCAGCTGCTCAAGATGCTCGCGCTGTTTGTCCGTAAAACCGTCATTCCAGGGATTGAGCGCGTCTTTGTATTCGCCGGTATGGATCACCAGCGGTGTCAGCCCTAGTTTTTCCAGCAAGCCTTTGTAGCGCGTTACAGTCAGCGCGTGGCCGGCCGGAGTCAGCGCGCCCAGCGACGGCATGACGATCTTATCCGCCGCGGTCGCCAGATAATAAGCGTTGGCGGAAAGCTGGTCTTCTATATATACGACGACATATTTTCCTTTGCGCCGAAAATTCAGCAGCTCGGCGCGCAATTCTTCCAGCAGCGCCGCGTAAGAAACGCTATTGGACAGATCGTTAATGCGGATCATGATCGCCGCAACATTCTTGTCATCGGCAGCCACGCGGATTTTTTGCAGCAAGACATCGAGGCCGAGATTGCTGCCGCCGAAAATCGAAGCGTCCGACTGGCCAGCGATCAAACTGGCGTTCAGCTCCAGCAGTAAAATTTCTTTTTGCTGCATCACCGAATACTGGCGGACTTTGGGATACAGCTCATTGCCCAGCTTGACCGCCCAGCGGTATATGTACTCTTCACTGGAGCGTTCCAGCGCGTATTCCCAGGTCAGCTCGCCGAGGCCAAAACTAAAACCGACCGTCGGATTATTTTGATTGTAGCCGCCGCGCCAGGCAAAGCCGTCAACCATTTGCCATTCCAAACCATAATGTCCGCCGCTGTCCACGGCCAGCAAAAAATCACCCGGCGCGTAAGCCAAACCCAGCCGCGCCTGCGGATCGGCGTTAAGTCCCTGCCGCGCCAGATCTTGAATATTCACGCCCAGCCGCAGCTGCGGCCAAAAATTAAACATTAACCCCGCGTCCACAGTCCAGGCCGAGCCGACGGCTTCCGGAGTCTCACGCGCAATACTGTGGTAGACCAGGCCATAATCAATACCGCTGGAATTTTGCACGCCAAAACCGATAGACTGCGTGTCGACAAAATACGCGTCCCGGTCTACAAAGCGGCGGCGGCCAAAAGCCAGGCGGCCATACTTGAATGCCGTGTCGGTACCTACAGTATATTTCAAGCTGGACAGGTCATCTTCGCTGTAAGTAAACTGCAGCCCCGGGCGCGCCAGACCGGCGGGATTGTAGTGCAGCGCGGAAGTATCCGCGGCCGTGCCGGTAAAAGCGCCGCCCATACCCAGCGCGCGCACCCCCGAATCACGCCGCAAAACATCCGTAGTCGTGTCCGCAGCGGACAGGGTCAAACAAAATAAAATTAGTGTCAAAAATTTTTTCATTTCATTCTTCAGCGGTTTTTAGCCCCAATTCCTGCAGCTGCTCCGGCGCGACAGAAGACGGCGCTTCGGTCAGCAGACATTCCGCGGATTTTGTCTTGGGAAAAGCAATGACGTCACGGATCGACTCCGCGCCGGACAAAAGCATGACCAGCCGGTCTAGCCCGAGGGCCAAGCCGCCGTGCGGCGGCGCGCCGTACTGAAAAGCGTCCAGCAGGAAGCCGAACTTTTCCCGCGCTTCCTGCGCGCCAATGCCCAAAACCTCGAAAATCTTTTGCTGCTCCTCGGGCTTGTAAATACGCAGCGAGCCGCCGCCTAACTCCACGCCGTTGAGCACAATGTCGTAAGCGGCCGCCAGAGTGTTTGCGTCGAAATTCTCATCCAGCGGCTTGGTAAAAGGATGATGGGTGGGCGTGAGCTTGCCTTCGGCATTGCGCTCCAAAAGCGGAAATTTAACCACCCAGCAAAATTTAAACTCGCGCGGATCGTAAAGCCGCAGGTCTTTGGCAATGGCGCAGCGCAGTTTGCCCAGCGCGTCATGCACGATTTTTTTGCTGTCCGCCACGAACAGCAATATATCGCCGACTTCACCATGCAGACGCGCGATGATCGCGTCCAGCTGCTCCTGGCTGAAAAACTTGGCGATCGGCGAGTTAAGCTCATTTTGGCGGATCGTGATCCAGGCCAGACCTTTCGCGCCAAATTTGCCGACAAAATCTTTGTAGGCGTCGAGCGCGCTGCGCGACAATTTGCCGTCGGCGTTTTTCACATTGATGGCCTTGACTATACCGCCGTGGTCGACCACATCTTTAAAAACTTTTAACTGGGACTGCGCCGCCAGATCTGAAATATCCGTCAAGCGCAGATCAAAACGCAGATCCGGCGCGTCCGAGCCGTAAAAACTGACCGCGTCAGCGTAAGTGATTTCCGGCACTTCGTCGGGATATTTTTGGCCGATCAGCGGCAGGATCCGCGCCAGCAGACCGTCAACCAGATCCCGAATTTCTTTTTCTTCCGCAAAAGACAGCTCCAGATCGATCTGCGTAAATTCTGGCTGGCGGTCAGCCCGCAAATCCTCGTCGCGGAAACATTTGGCGATCTGAAAATATTTTTCGTAGCCGGAAACCATCAGCAATTGTTTGAAAAGCTGGGGCGACTGGGGCAGAGCGTAAAATTTGCCCGGCTTCACGCGGCTTGGCACCAAATAATCGCGCGCGCCTTCCGGCGTGGACTTGGTCAAGAGCGGGGTTTCTATTTCCAAAAAATCCTGTTCATACAAATACTCGCGCGTGACGCGCAGGATATTGGAGCGCAAAATCAGATTGTTTTTTAGATCCTCGCGGCGCAGATCGATATAGCGGTAACGCAATTTAATAGACTCGTCCACAGCCTGTTCATCGCAAACCGAGATCGGCGGCGTTTTGGCGGTATTCAAAATCGTCAGTGTCCGGCCTTCGACTTCCACCTCGCCTGTCGGCATATTGGGATTGACGTTCTCCGCGCCGCGGGCGATTACCCTGCCGGTCAGCGACACGACGTATTCCGAACGCAGCTCATCGGCCAGTTTATGCAGCCCAGCGTCATGTTCGGCGTTAAAAGTGATCTGGGCCAGACCGCTGCGGTCGCGCAAGTCCACGAAAATCACGCCGCCGTGATCGCGCCGCCTATTGACCCAGCCGCGCAGCTGTATCTCCTGCCCGATATCTTCTTTGCGCAAAGAACCGCATTTTCTCAACATTATTTTTCTCTCCTGTCCTGCTGATAATTTTTTTGAAGGCGCGCCGCTAATTCGGCAAAAGCGACTCCTTCCTGCTCTCCGGTCAGCATATTCTTAAGCTGGCCGCATTTTTCCAGTAATTCTTTGTCGCCGAGAATATAAACATACGCCGCGCCGAGTTTGTTGGCGGATTTTAGTTTGGCGCCCAAACCTTTGGCGGACACATCGATCTCGGCCGGAATACCGCCGCGCCGCAGCTCTGCGGCAAATACCGCCGCGCGGCCGCAGGCATTTTCGCCAAGCGGCGCCAGCAAAATATACGGACGGATCTCCGGAACGGTAATGTTTTGATTTTGCATGATCAGCACCGCGCGCTCAAGGCCAAAAGCAAAGCCCACCGCCGGCAGAGCCGGGCCGCCCAGTTCCCGCACGAGATTGTCATAGCGTCCGCCGCCGCACACCGCGTTTTGCGCGCCGAGCTGGCCGGAGATCACCTCAAAAACCGTCTTGGTGTAATAATCCAGGCCGCGCACCAGCCGCGGATTGACCTTGAATTTTATTTTTAAAATATTGAGATAATCCTGCACGTCATGAAAATGCGATTTGCAGTCCGCGCACAGCACGCTGGAGATATCCGGCAGGCCGACAAAAAAATCGTTGCACTTGGGATTTTTGCAGTCGAGAATACGCAGCGGATTGGTCTCAAAACGCTTGCGGCAGTCCTCACAAAGATTGTCGAGATTGTCACCCAAAAAAGATTTCAGCCGTTCCTTGATCACTGGCCGGCAAATCTGGCAGCCTACACTGTTGATATGCACTTCCAGATCTTTAAGCCCCAGCGCGGCGAAAAAATGCTGCGCCATGGCGATCACCTCGGTGTCTTGATAAGCGTTACCCGCGCCCAGAACCTCGCAGCCGATCTGGTGAAACTGCCGGTAACGCCCCGCCTGCGGCCGCTCGTAGCGGAACATCGGCCCCTGATACCAGAGCTTGCTCAGCGGCTCTCGATTATGACGATTGGACTCCAGATAAGCGCGCACGACCGCCGCCGTACCCTCGGGGCGCAGCGTGAGGTTGCGGCCTTTGCGGTCTTGAAAAGTATACATTTCCCGGGAAATGATATCGGTGTTTTCGCCGATGCCGCGCAAGAACAATTCTGTCTGCTCAAAAACCGGCGTGCGGATTTCCCGAAAATTGTACAGCGCGAAAATCGCGCGCGCTTTTTGTTCGACAAACTGCCACAGGGTTGTTTCTTCCGGCAGAATATCCCGCGTCCCGCGCGGGGCTGCATACTGGGTCATTTGGTAATTATAACCTGATTTAGTTTTTTTTACACGGCGACACGCCGCCCTTGCGGTAAAACAGCCAGTTTAAAACCCAGTGAATTTATGACACTGGTAATTGTTTTGAAATTTGGCACGCCGGTTTTAGATAAAGAACGGTAGAGGCTTTCTCTGTTTACTCCGGCTTTTTGAGCTATTTTAGCCATTCCCCGTATTCTGGCTACATCGCCCAGCGCAGAAGCAATTATTCCCGGATCGCCGTCCTCAAATGCCGCTTCTATATACAATCTGATGTCTTTCTCTGTTTTAATATAATCCGCAACATCATAATCATAAAATTTAACCATAATTTCATTGTAGCTTATAGGCCAAAAAAGTCAAGCTGTATTTTGATTTTATTTTTAGGAGTACAAAATATTAGGATTTTCAATTGTGCGGATCGAGATCTCGTCGATGTCTTTTTCCACAACCCTGGCGCTGACCGGCACTTCCTGTTCGCTGCCGCGGCTCAAGTGATGCGCCACCGCTTTTTTGGCTTCCGGCGACTCCGAATCATAACGCTGCAGCTCCAGCTTTAATTCAGGATGCAAAGACGACTCGCCGCCGCTGTTCTCAAAGATCCGCCCCAGCGACAGTGAAAATATGGCGTTTTCCACCATCTCGCTTTCCGGTTTGATACTTTTCCCTATCGATTCGCTCAAGGCCTCGGCGATCTCTTTTTTGACCGCCTCGTGCGCCAGATGATATTTGCGGATGGCGGAAGTGATCTTTTTATCGCTTTGCTTTTCTTCTTTTTTCAGCATACTCCAGACCGCGGAGGCCTGCGCCGCTTCTGAAAAAATCCCGCCGCTGTTTTGATTAAAATTAACCGCCATAAATCCCCCGTGTAAGACTAAACAATATCAACTTAATTATACCACCTTTCGGGTGAAAAAGGCAC
>JAIRWS010000068.1 GCA_031268855.1 Candidatus Margulisiibacteriota bacterium
CTGACACGAGTCGAACGTGCGACATCCAGCTCCGGAGGCTGACGCTCTATCCACTGAGCTACAGGCGCAAAAGACAATCAAGTTTATCATGAAAATGTATTGGCATAAACAACACTGCCTTTCACTTCACGTCGCCAGCTTCGCTGGCTTGTAAGTTTCGTTGGACTTCATAAGTGGCTGCATTTATATCGTCTGTAACTTCTCCGACCTTGTCACTTCGCGCACTTCGTGCGCTTGCGACCGAGAGCGGCTTCAAGCCGCCGAGGAAGTGTCGCTGGCTAACCGAGCCAGCGGCGGGCTCTCACTTCACGTCGCCAGCTTCGCTGGCTTGTGAAGTTCGAGTGGACAGGGAAGGATTCGAACCTTCGTAGACTTGCGCCAGCAGATTTACAGTCTGCCCCGATTAGCCACTCCGGCACCTGTCCATGATATGACAATGTCGGAGTGAATTATACAGGAACTTTTACAAGGGAGCAAAATGTTATACAAAGAACTGGGAGCCATAAAACTCTGGCGCAATCTGACCTATGCGCCGTTTTGCTGAAACCGAACTTTCCCCGAAAAAGCAGACACTAATTAATCTGTCGGTTTACTCCTGATTAGTTAAACTGGCAATCAGAAACAGGCCGGCAGAACATATTGTGAGGCCTGTCAAAGCATGCTAACATTTGTCCGCTATTTTAAGGAAAGCCGTGCCTGCTAATGCAGGCGCGTTAACCCCCTGCGTCAGCAGGGTGTGTTAATCGGTGTAAATCCGGCGCTGTCCCGCAGCTGTGAGCTTGGTCCGCGAGATAAACTAAAATTATTTCGCCTAAACCGGCAAGTCAGAATACTTAATTTAGCCAATATCTCCCGCGGAGGAAAACCATGAAAAAAATTTTGGTATTTTGTTTCTTTATTCTCGGTTATGCGTTCTCTCAGGTTTATGAAGCTTCAGGCATCACGGTGGTTGGCAAAAGACTGTACGACGGCTCACTGCAAACTGGTTATTACGGCGCCGCGCAGATCATTACTTCGGCGGACATTCAGGCGGCCGGCGCGCTGACCGTGCCGGATGTTCTGCAAAAATACGGCATCGCCAAATACAGTAACGCTACGGGTAGTCCGATCGACTGGACGCTCAACTGGAATGGCTTCAGCAAAGGCGAGGAAGTCGTGGTTATCGTCGATGGTGTCAAAGTCAATGAAGCTGACGACAATGTAGTTTACTGGACAAATATTCCAGTGTCCGATATTGAGAGAATAGAAGCGCTGCCCGGCGCGGCTTCCGCGCAGTACGGCTCCGGCGCTTTTGCCGGCGTGCTGAATATTGTTACCAATAAATCACCGCGAAAATCCGTGCTGGCCGAGATAGGCACGGACGGCTACGGCCGACAGGGTTTTACGCTGGCCGATACCTTTGCGGATAATTTTTATTATAGTTTGAATTTTGATAATCTGGCGGCTACCGGCCAGCGCAAACATTCCGCTTACCGTGACCAGCGGCTCTCCGGTAAACTTGGCTGGTTTGACGACAGCTCGGAATTAAATTTGTATTACAAACTGGCGGATGCGCAGGCCAATTACCCTGACCAATTAACCGCAGCAGAAATTCTCGACAATCGCCGTCAGGCTATTGCGCCGGACAGCAGAGATATAGATACCGATCAGACCAATCTGGAATATCTGGGCAGTCTGGGAACAGATTGGGCTTATGTGCTTAATCTCGGCGCGCGCAATAGGAAAGTAAAATTTAATACTTTAGGCAGGGGGGGGAACAATACTATTGTCCGTGCCGCTGAAAACAGACACAGTTATTTAGGACAACTGACCTATAAAAACAAATTAACTGTTGGTTATGATTATCGTTTGTCGAACATTCGTTCTAGGGATTACGGATATGACGCGAATAGTTATATTCAATACCCGCTGAATGAAAAAGTCTCTGATATTTCTGCGACTAAAGGCGAGTACGCGCCGTACATTCAATACTTCGACCGCTGGGGCGCTGCGTACTGGCGTTATGGCGCGCGCGAGGACAGCGTGGATTATGTGCAGACGGATAATTTTAATAAATCTGCTGAACGTAAGACCAAAAAATTTTCCAAACGCGCGCACAACGGCGAGCTGGGCTGGGATTTTATTCCGGACTGGCAGGTCTATTACAGTTATGGTGAGGCCTTCAAAGCACCGGGGTTTTCTTATTTATTCGGCTCGTGGGGCTCTAATGAAAACCTGACTGCAGAGCTGGCTAAAACACAGACCGCTGGCCTGCGCTGGCAAAATGCGTATACTAATTTTAACTGGAATGTTTTCCAGACGCTTGTTGAGGATGAGATTATTAGCGTTACAGATATTTCTTATAATACAATTAATCAAAATGCCCAACAGACCAGACGCGATGGTTTTAATCTGAACATCGAACAGAATCTTGATTCAAACTGGCAGGTGTTTGCTAATTATAATTATGTGAAGGCGCGTTTTGTGGAAGCAGAATATTTTGATTGGACTGCATTTGACTGGTTTGATTTGGATGGTTACGCTCTGCCGCAGACGCCGGAGCAGGTATATAGTCTGGGCACGGCGTATACTTTCGGCCAGTATCGAATTTATCTGGCGCAAAATTTTGTGGACGCGCAGTATGCTGGCGATGACCTTTTTAATGAATGGAACTTATTGCCAGCTTATACTTTTGTCGACGCGCGCGTGGATTACCAAGCAGGCGACAACCTGAATATTTATTTATCCGTGCACGATCTGTTTAATAATATCTATAACACTAAATCGCTGGTTTGGTTTAATTCTGCTACCTCTGGAACGGATTTAGTCTACACCCCCGCCGACCTGCGTTCGGCGGCCATAGGAGCGCAATGGTCATTTTAGTTTTATTGGGTTTTTGCTCGACGCTTTCTCTGGCGGTCATTTTAGAGCGGCTGGTCTTTTTCTGGACGCATAAAAAATTTACCGCCGGAGAAGCCGAGCAGCATCTCTACCTGCTGTCCACCTGTATTTCCGCCGCGCCGCTTCTGGGCATACTGGGCACGGTGGTGGGTATTCAACAGGCTTTTGGCGGCTATGCGCTGTCCGGCGATATGCAGTCTATCGCGGGCGGCATAGCGATCGCTTTGCAAACGACGGCGGCGGGATTGTTGATCGCCCTGACCGATCTGGTTTTTTATAATTATTTTTCCCACAAGGCCGACCATGCGTAAAAATCCTCCGCATATTGACCTGGTGCCGCTGCTGGACACGATCTTTTTACTGCTGCTGTTTTTTGTCTGCGCGGCGCTGCTACAGTCCGGCAATCTAGCGGCCGGACTATCCGGTCAGGGCACGCGGCTGGAAAAATATCACACCATCACCATAACTCAAGAGAAAATCGACGGTCTGGACAGTATCGATGATCTGCCGGTGCTGATCAAGGCCGCCGCGGATGTGCCTTTTGGCCGCGTGGACACGGTTCTCCGGCGGCTGCAGGAAAAAAATATTGCCAAAGTAAATTTTGCTTTATGATACGCTATTTTTTGCTCTCGCTGTTTCTGCATCTTTTGGTTTTATTGCCGCTGAACTTGACTGGCAGGCTGGCTTTCAATAATTTTTATTTTGGCGCCGGACAGAGCGGCTCCGCTCAGCCCGTAATGCCGGCCGGCTTGTTTTCCGTTGAACAGACGGACGCTGGTTATGCGATCGTCGGTGTGGAAGAATTAGCTGTTTATGCCGACCCGCAAAATTTCCCGCCGCGTTACCCGCCGCTGGCTCTGCTCCGCCGCTGGCAGGGCGAAACGACCCTGCTCCTGTATATCAATAAGAACGGCGCCATAGACAGAGTGTTTTTAGAAAAATCCTCCGGTCATAAAATTTTAGACGAAGCGGCGCTGAATACAGCGGCGGCCTGGCGGTTTAGCAGTCTGAACAGAAATATACAGGTCAGATTTCCGGTCAGGTTTGTGCTGGATCGATAGTCCTAATGTAGTTGACATTTTCCCCAAAGCGGCGGGCTATCCGCGCTTGTTAAAGCGGAAGCGCATTTAATTTCTGACGAAATTCAGCATCCCGCCCGCGCTGAGGATCGCTTGGTCCCGCGCGGATAGGTCATAATTTAGGTCAATTTTCTGACCGTTGCTCTCGGCGGTGAGATTTTTATTTTCTTTTAATAAAGCGGTAATGTTGGTGATCTTTAACTCCGCGCCTTGCGCCAGCTGGTCATAATCCGCCGGCCTGGCAAAAGTCAGCGGCAGGATGCCGAAATTGATCAGATTGGCTTTGTGAATACGCGCGAAAGATTTGGCGAGGACTGCCTGGACACCCAGATACATCGGCGCCAGCGCGGCATGCTCGCGCGAAGAGCCCTGCCCGTAATTTTCCCCGCCGACGATAAAGCCGCCTTTTTTTGCCAGAGCGCGTTTAGCAAAATCCGGATCGAGTCCGGAAAAGACAAAATTAGCGATGGCCGGCACATTGCTGCGCAGGGGCAGTACTTTGCTGCCGGCGGGCATAATGTCGTCGGTCGTAATATTGTCGCCGGCTTTGAGCAGAATTTCGCCGGACAGGTCAGCGGTCAACGGCCCGCGTTTGGGGCAGGGCTTGATATTCGGGCCGCGGATAATTTCCGCGCGGGGATTGGGTTCCAGCGTCATGCTGTCGTCAATTTTAAATTGCTCCGGCGGCGTGAAGTTCAGCGGTGGTATCTTCAGTGTCCGCGGATCGGTCAATCTGCCGGTCAGCGCGGTCGCGGCGGCGGTTTCCGGCGAGACCAGATAAATGCCAGCGTCCTTAGTGCCGGAGCGTCCCTGAAAATTGCGGTTATTGGTGCGCACGGACACGCCGCCACTGCTGGGCGCCTGACCCATGCCGATGCAAAAACCGCAGGCGGATTCCAGGAGGCGCGCTCCGGCGGCGACGATAGCGGCCAGCGCGCCGTTGGCCGCTATCATTTCCAGTACCTGCTTAGAGCCGGGCGCCACGCCCAGAGAAATATCCGCGGCGATTTTCCGCCCCTGGAGCATATGCGCGACGGTCAGCAGGTCTTTGTAGGACGAGTTGGTGCAGGAACCGATGAGCGCTTGATCGACCTTTAAGTCCGCTAATTCCGCGACTTTTTTCACGATGTCCGGCATGTGCGGACAGGCGACGAGCGGCTCTAGCGCGTTCAGGTCAATAGTTATCTCCGCGTCATACACCGCGTCGGCGTCAGCCGTGATCTCCTGCCAATCCGCCCCGCGGCTTTGCGCCTGCAAAAATTGTCGGGTTGCGGCATCGGACGGAAAAACGCTGGTTGTCGCGCCCAGCTCCGCGCCCATATTGGCGATCGTGGCGCGTTCCGGCACGGAAAGAGTTTTTACACCGTCGCCGTCGTATTCGATGATCTTGCCTACGCCGCCTTTGACGGTCAGCCGCCGCAGGACTTCCAGAATAATATCTTTGGCCGCGACGAAAGGCTGCAGCCGGCCGGTTAAGCGCACTCTAATAATTTGCGGCATGGTTAAGTAAAAAGGCTGTCCGGCCATAGCGCAGGCCACATCCAGCCCGCCCGCGCCGATAGCGATCTGGCCGAGTCCGCCGCCCGTCGGCGTGTGCGAATCCGAGCCGAGCAGCGTAGTCCCGGGTTTGCCGAAACGCTCCAGATGCACCTGATGACAGATGCCATTGCCCGGCCGTGAAAATTTGACGCCGTATTTGGCCGCGACGGTTTGCAGGTAACGGTGATCGTCCATATTCATAAAATCGTTTTGCAAAGTATTGTGATCAACATAACTTACGGACAACTCGGTTTTGACCTGCGGTATGTTCATGGCCTCAAACTGCAGATAAGCCAGGGTGCCGGTCGCGTCCTGCGTGAGCGTCTGGTCAATACGGATAGCGATGGGCGCGCCGCGCCGCAATTCACCTACCGCCAGATGTTTGGCAATTATTTTTTCCGCGACAGTCAGGCCCATGCGCGGCTCCGGCAGAACCCCAGTGTTGAGCGTATCCGCGCGCGGTGCAGGTTTTTCATGCGGACAATTGTATAATAGTTTTGTTATAATATACACATGCGCAGTCTGGCCAATGTTATTCAAAAATTGATCGACAAAAATACTTTTCCGCAAAAAGACGCGGTGGAAATCATGGAGTATATTCTTTCCGGCAAATGTTCCGATGCCGAACTGGGCGCGTTCTTGATCGCGCTGCGTTTGAAAGGCGAGGACCTGACCGAGCTGCTGGGTTTTGCGCAGGTTGTGCGCCGGCAGGCGGTCAAGGTCAAAGCGCCGGCCGCCGGGTTGATCGACACCTGCGGCACTGGCGGTGGGCTGCAGGACACTTTTAATATTTCCACGCTGGCGGCTTTTGTAGCGGCGGCGGCCGGCGCGCGGGTAGCCAAGCAGGTTTATGCCGATCCGGGCTACGGCTGCAGTTCGCGGCAAGTGCTGGACAAACTCGGCGTTAATATAGAAATGGCGCCGGAAAAAATCCTCAAATTGCTGGCTAAAACTGGACTGACTTTTTTGTACCTGCCGCTTTTTCACCCGCGCCTGGAGCAGTTGACGCGCGTCAGCAGGCAGATCGCTGTGCTCAATTTGACGAATACGCTTTTTCCGCTGATCAATCCGCTACGTTTGCAAGGGCAGAGCAGCGGTGTTTTCAATGAACAGCTGACCACGTTGCTGGCCAGCGTCGTGCGGGCGCAGGGCGTCCAGCGCGCTTTTATTTTTCACGGTGTGGAAGGGCTCGACGAAATTTCGATCGCCGCCAACACGCGCATTTCCGAATTGCGCAAAGATCTCATCAGCACTTATATTTTTACGCCGGAACGTTTCGGTCTGCCGTCCGCGTCCGTTTCCACGCTGCATTGCAACAGCGCGGCGGACAGCGCGCAGATTTGCCGGGTTATTTTGGCCGGCCGCGAGGATTCACCGCGCGCGGATGTGGTCGCTTTGAATGCCGCCGCCGCGCTGGTGGCCGCCGGTCTGGCCAAAGATCTCCGGTCCGGTTTTCAAAAAGCTAAAGAAACTTTGCACAATGGTCTGGCCAGTAAAAAACTGGAAGAAGTCGCCGCGGCTGCTCAATCTTTAGCAAAAAAACAGAAAAAAATGGCGCGTCTGCTCAAAAATAAACGCAAATCCCGCTAATAAACGCCAAAAACCTGGCATAAAACCTGTAATTATCAGTTGGGACAAGGGGGAATTTTTTTGAACAAAGCGGAGGCGCAGATGCGCATCAAGTTAAACGTCAATCGTTTGTTTGACGGCGGTAAACTGCTGGTGACGCGCGATGATTATGCGGACAGTGTGAATTATGAATATCTGGAAAGCAACGAAAGGTTTTACAAACTGGCGGGGCTGATCCGTTAATTTATAAATAAAAAAAAGGGGTTGGTGGTTATGCGGAAGGTCAACGACAGCGGCAGCTACAAAAAAACTAAAGTGAAAGAAATGCCGCGCACTTTGCAGGATGATAATGGCTTTGTGCGTATAGACCCGCGCTATTTGGCCAATGCCTGAGGGGTTGTTTTTTCAATGACTCAAAATATTATCGCCCTGACCGTAGCCAAACTGTACGGCGTGCGGTGTCGGGAAGTCTTTTTCCTGCGTTGACCAGCGGTACTGGTATTTCAAAAAGTCGCCGGTACTGGTTTTGCCGCCGATAGTGGTGATATAGAGCGTTTTGCCGGTTTTAGCGCCATATTCCTGACCGTTGACGACAATACCGCGCTGGGGGGCGTAGACGCGCATTTCCAGTCCGGCCGCGCTGTCGACATGGGTGAGCAGCGAGTCTATGCCAAAGATCAGCTGGTCGTTTTCCGCGCCGAGATAGATTTTGGTATTGGCGCGCAGGATCGCCGCGCTGAGAATAATAAACAACAAAATACTTTTTTTCATAATCGCGCTCCCTGTATAAATAAATCGTAATTTTGCCGCAATAGTTTCATTTATTTTTGTACCGAAAACGGATATGGCTTTTTGCAGAGGTTCCACTGCTGTTTGCTTTTGGCCATGCAAGTTTCGGCTGGCGGGCGACGATATTATAAACACAAAAGGGAGAAAGGGGAGAAGATCATGGCTCTAAATATAAATAGTTTTGAGAGATCACTGCAAAGTGGCTTAAATCCGGCGTCGTGGGACAGCCCCAAAAGCATTGTCAAAGATGTGATCGAGGCTTCGCTCAAAGCCAGCAATACCAAAGCGGTGAACACCGAGCTGCTGGTGGAAGCCGCGATCCGCGATCCAGGGGTGCTGGCCGACATCAAAGCCGTGGCTGGCCGTCTGCTCAACGACAAACTTTAACGCAATCTGGCAATTTGAGCTTTGTCAATATGGTATAATATTTCTTAAAGCGGGGTATTCATTGGCAGCGCAATAAATCACTAAATTTCCATGCAAGTTTGGGCGGACTTGTGTCGATACTTAGTTTAGTAGAGGAGTGGGTAGAATGGCCAGCGAAGAAACATCAACATCAATGGTTTATACTTTGATCCTGAATCCGCGGGAAAGAATGCCGGCCAAAGAAGCGGACGCCAAGCGTTTCGCGCGCATGGTGCACAATGAGCTGGAAGAGCTGATGGCCCAGATCGCCAGTGACGAAAAAGAAATCACGATCGACGGCATGACTATCGACAAAACTTCCACGCTGGGCGCGATGATCATCAATGACAAGCTGTCGGAGATCGAATCAAAAAATACGCAGAACTTTAGCCTGCTCAGTGAGATCCGCCGCGCCGAAGATAGTCTGCGCCAAATTTTAGGTTAAGGGGGCTTGGTTATGGCAAATATAATGGAGTCTTATTCGTTTATCCAAAAGCCGCGCAAACCAATGCAGGCGGACACTACGGTGATCGATTATTCTTATGCCTCCAGCGCCAATCTTGACAAGAAAACCAATTACTTAATGGAGATGCTGAAATTTTTGCCGGACTACGAGCGCAAAGGTTTTGCTCTGGAAGCTACCGAAGACGACTACAATCAATACGGCAAGCTGGTCGATGGCACGCCGGTGTTTGGACAGGCGACCGGCTCGCTGCGGGGTTACGCCGGAGCTTACGGCGTGGCTGGTCTGCAGCTGCTGGCGGATAACACCGCGGATTTTCAACATCTGGATAATGCTATTGCCAGCGGGCCGCTCAATAGCTTGATCAGCGAGGCGCTGTGGGGCAAAGTGCAATACAATTTAAAAAGCGAGACACGCTCTTATTACGATATGATGATGACCGGCCTCGACGAATTGTCGCCGGAGAAAACATTTTATGTTTTGACGGCTATGCTGGAATCGCGCAGCCGCGTGACTTCCACGCTGGCGGAGATTTTTGGCCAGCCGACCATGTCGGACAGCGCGCGCTTCGCGGCTTTCGAGACCTGGTACGCGCAGAATACCGGCGCCGAGCCGGGCAAGGCGGCGTTCCTGTCATTTTTTCTGGATGCCAGCCAATCTTTTGTTTCGCATGTGCTGCCGTTGTTCGGTGGCAGTGACGAGCATTTGCAGAGCGCTACGGACAAAACGCAGGCGCAGAGTTTTATGACCACGCTGCAGAGCAAAGTGCAGGCTTACATCGCTTCTTTGAGCGGTGCGGCCAAACAAGAAGCCAGCGCGATCTGGTCAGCCTGGCTTAATCCGGCCGACCTGCCCACGGCCGCGCAAAATTACACGGCGGCGCGCGATACGGGCTGGGGACAGCGAGTGCAGGATGTTCTGCAAAAAGAAATAGACCGGATAATCAACAGCAATCTGGCCGGCCGCATTTCTTATCGTTTTCGTCAGGCGGCTTACAAGCGGGCCAAAGAGGAATACGACGAAAAGATCGAAGAAGAAGAAAAACTTGAATTTGAACGCGAGAAAAAAACCAAACAAGCGCAGGCTGAAGAGAAAGCGCTGGAGGAAAAAATTGCCGCCAGAAACCGCGAGCAGGCCAAAGAAAATACCGGCGTCAAACAACAGCAGACGCAGACGGTCAAACCGCAGCAGCAAGCTACAAAAACAGCAACAGCTACTAAAACAGCTACTAAAACAGCTACTAACGTAGCGCCAAAAATAACCACCGCGGCCAAACCGACCAAGATCGTTACGGCCAAGCCGGTCAATACGCCCACAGCCAAAAAGCCGATCTTGCGTGTGCGTAAAAGCGCGGCGGTCAACCAGACCAAAGTCGCCAAACAGGTGCAAAAAACAGCGCTTACCCAGTACTCCGCGCGTACCAGCAAAGGACGGCGCGTCAGAGTCAATAGAGCGCGCCGGAGAAATGTCTGGGGCAAGCCGTCAGTCTTTAAATAGAGAGGCGGTAGCGTAAAATGACCATCTCTACTGTTAATATGCTGAACCGTCCGCTGGAGGAGCAGATCCAGGGCGTCAAAAACACCGAGCATTTCCGCGAAATTCAGGAAAAGCTGCAGGCCGAGCGCGAGGAAAAAGGCTTCTGGGTCAAAAGCAAAGATCAGGCCGGCCAGGATGATTATTACCTGGATGTGTCACGGCTTTCCGCCAAGACGTTTTTTACAACGGTGCGCACGCATGAAGGCACGGTCAAGGTGCCGATGGCTATCAAAATGATCATGGGCGAAAAACTCACGCTACGTGACCGCATCGAGAACATCATGGAAAGTTACATGAAAGCGGTGGCGCAGACTTCCTCGCACAATTTAATGCTGTCGCGTCTAGCTGGTCTAAAAATGGCGGCCTTTGCTTATATTTTGGCGCAGCTAGGTGTGCCGCCGGATGAGCTGCGCAAGCTGCGGCAAAAAGCCCTCGACGATACGGTCGCCGAAAATGTCGCGCTGATGGAGGAAAATCTTTACAACAGCGAGCTGCTGGAGATCATCGGGGGCTCTTCCGGCGCGCGTTTGAAAGCCGAGCGCAGCGTGCTGGACGAAATTCAAAAGCAAATTATTACGCAGGCCAAACGGCTGAATATCGAGGATTATTATACGAAAGAAAAAATTTTGGAAATCCGCATCAAGGTCGCCAAAGAAATTTACGCCAAGTTTAAAGAGGAAGAGCAAAATATTGAGTATGAATTAAATTATTATGTTATGACCGAGGAGTAAAATAAATGGTCGAAACCAAGATCGGCGGCGAAGCGGCGGCGGAGCAGCCGGAGACTGAGGAGCAAAAAAAACCGGAGTTAAAACCGCCGCCTCCGCCGGAAGAAGCTGAAGAGATCGATCTGCATGAGCTGCAGATCAAGCTGGAAAAAGCGAGATCCTACCTCAAAAGAACAGAGATGAGGATCAACGCCAATGAATTGAATTTGCGGAGACTGCGCGAGCGGCAGCAAGCGCTGGAAGACAAAAGAATGAATACGGCGCTGCTGCCGCGCCGAAATAAAACGGAGAATCAGGTGTAATTATGGCTGTGCCGGATATACAACAACAGGTCAGTGCTTCCCGTCAGGCGCAGGAAGTCCGCGCCGAGCAGCGCACGCGGGATCTGCAGTATTATCAAAAAGAAGTGCAGCGCGCGGAAGCGGCCAAGCCGCAGAGCTTGACGCAGCTGCTGGACAAAACCGCGCAGGAACGCAGCACCAATATTGTGGCCAACGCTGTGGCGTCTTTTTCCCGCTCCTCGCTGGGTAAACTTTTTGACGACGCGCCTAAAACAAAAGATAAGCATTTTCGGGTGCAGGACTATATCCGCGAAAGCGACGAGCCGCAGGAAGACAGCGTGTCGATCACGCGCCGCAACAATGTGCGATCGCTGAACAAAGAGCTGGAACTGCGCCGCGGCGATCGGGAGCACGCGGAAAAAATCCAGTATCAGCTGGATTCTGAAACACGTGAATTGATGGAGCACTATACGCGGCTGTACGGCCAGGTTATTTCTTCGCGCTCAGCCGCCGCCGCGCAGGAGCTGGACAAACTGGAGAAAAAACTCAAAACCGACAAGGGCTTTAACAACACGCAGCTTTTAGAATTAAAACTCTCCGTCAAACAATCGCTGCGCGGCGCGGTGGTCGGCCAGATCAAAGACGCTTTCCTGAAAAAAATGGTTTCCATGGATATGGTGGTCGAGCTGGGCACGGCCGAGCGCGGCCTCAACGATCTGCTGGCGGAGATACAGGAGAACGCTGAACTGGGCGGCGTGGATTTCGGCGGTTTCAATACTGACCTGCAGGGTTCGGTAGACCGCGCGGCGCAGGAAACGGCCGGTGAAGTGCGTCTGGCGCTCAAGGATCTGCTCGATCAAAAAATGACCGAGCGTCTGGTCAGCGACTCGGCTGACCCCAAAGAAGCGCGCAAGGATCTGCAGGGGCTGCTGGAGCTGGGCAAAAAAGTCGGCTTCAACGCGACCGAATATATGAAGAGCTGGTACAAGTCCAAAGAGGATAACGGCTTATTCGTTTTTGAGCGGCCAGTCACGGACGCCGTGAATATTCAGGCCGATCTCCAGCGGCAGAATCAAAATCAAAACAATGGCGGCGGCTCCGAAACCGCTGTGGAAGCGCCGGCCGAGGAGACCGAAGATTATTTGATCAACCGGCTGCGCGCGCTGTATATCCGCTCGGCTTTGAAAAACGACTGGCGCACTTCGCTGGACACTTCGCTGAAAATTATCAAGACTAAAAACAAAATGATCAAACTGGGGATTTTTTCCAACGACATCAACGACAAAGTGCGTGAGGAATCCCGCCTGATCGCTGGCCTGAAAATCATGGAAATGCTTAAGGAAGTTTTTCTGGAGCGCGCCACTTTGTACCGTCTGGCCGGCCCGGCCTATCAATTGATCGACGCGAAAATGACCGGCCTGATGCGCAATGCCAAAAAGCTGGGTATGGAGCTGACCGAATACGAATTTACGCTGCTGCGCGACCGCGCCAATGAGTCGGTATACGAAGTGTCCAAGCGCGAGCTGAAACTGACCAATGTGGCGCTGGCGGTCAAGGATTCACCAATGCTACGCGACAAAAAGAAAAAACTGGTCCAGCTCATGGAACGCCTGCAAACCGAGTCCAATATTCAGGACGACAGCGCCCTGGCCGAAAATGAATTGACCGATAGAGTTCAAATCAAGGCGGCGTGA
>JAIRWS010000069.1 GCA_031268855.1 Candidatus Margulisiibacteriota bacterium
TCCGGCAGCGCGTCTTTAAGTTTTTCCAGAAATTTATAACCCTCAACTTTAGTGCTGTCCGGCGCGAAATCGTCCAGATATTCACGCAGAGTAATCAATGCGTTCATGCTGCATTTGCCCTTGATCGTGCCGGGCTTGGCCAGACACATGAATTTTTCGCCAGTGCGTCCTTTGCGGTAACAGGCCGCGCAAAAACTGGGAATATAACCCTTACTCACCAGCGAAGCGATAATCTCATCCAGACTGCGGTGGTCGGCCACCGTAAACTGGGCGTTCTCTTCGGGTTTTTCCTGATAGCCGTCCGGCGACACGCTGGACTCCGCGCTGATCTGCGAGATGCCCAAATCGATCAGCTCATCGCGCATTTGCGGCGTCTCGCGCGTGGAAAGGATCAGGCCGGTGTACGGCACGGACAGGCGCAGCACGGCGACAATTTTTTTGAAGTCCGCGTCCGCGACTTGGTACGGAATATTTTGCGAAAACTCCGCGCCCAGCGCCGGTTCAATGCGCGGCACAGAAATCGTATGCGGCCCGACGCGAAAAATTTTTTCCAGCCGCTCGATATGCATCAGCAGCGCTAGCGTTTCAAAACGGTAATCAAAGAGACCGTACAGCACGCCCATGCCCACATCGTCTATGCCCGCGGCAAAAGCATTGTCTATGGCGGCAATCCGCTTGTCCGGATCGGTCTTAGGTCCCTGGACATGCACATAGCGGTAAGTTTCCGCATGATAAGTTTCCTGAAAAATCTGAAAAGTGCCGATGCCGGATTTTTTTAATTTTTCAAAATCTTCAACCGGCAGCGGCGCGCAGTTGATATTCACGCGCTTGATCTTGTGCGCGCCAACCTGTGCCGCATAGATCGCCTCGATCGCGTTTGTATAGTAATCGATCAGCGAGCTGGCAAAATCTGGCTTGGCCTCACCGGCCACCAGCAGAATACGCTTGTGTCCGCGCCGCAGCAAAAACTCTATCCGCGCTTTTATTTCCGCCGGATCAAGCGCTTGGCGTTCTATCGCTTTATTGTCCGCTTTGAACGCGCAGTAACGGCAGATGTTCTGGCAGATATTGCTGATATACAGCGGCGCAAAAAGCACCACGCGCTTGCCGTAAATCTCATTTTTGACCCAGGCCGCCGCCGCGAAAATTTCCCGCAGTAATTCCGGATCTTCCACGGCCAGCAAAGCCGCGGTCTCCGCCAGAGTCAGCCGCCGCAACTTTTTTGTCTTTTGCAGAATTTGCTCTATGTCCGCAAGAGTAGATTTTTTAGCCCGCTCCAGAGTTTCCCAGATCAGGGCTTCGTTGATGTATTGCATAAGACACTCGCTTCCTAATAAAGCGTATTATAATCAGATTGGCTGAAAAATAAAGCGGAAAACTTACAGAAATTTGCCGACTAATAGATCTTTAAGGTCGCGTCTGCTGTCCAGTACCGCAGCTATCACTACATTGCGTCCGCCCAGAAAATAAATAATCCGCCAGGGATATTCTTGCAACTCACGATAGTTTTTAATGTTCTGCTCCAGAAACTCCGGCACCACACGGCCTTTTTGTGGGAAAAAACCTAAAGCAGTTATTTTAGTTTCAATCTTTTCTAATATTTTCTCCGCGTTTTGCGGATTTTCCCGGGCGATATAAGCGAAAATCTCTCTAATGTCATCACGGGCTGTGTCCGAAAAAATTAATTTATATCTTTTGAGCATGTTCTTTTATATCGGCTCTGAGCTCGGCAAAGACTTCTTTGGCCGCGCGCGTCCGGCCCGCCAGATAATCTTTCTCACCAAGCCTGACCAGATTCAGCAAAGCAAAAGCGTCTTGAACGCGCTGATAGCTATCCACATCGACCAGCACAGCTTTGGCCTCACCATTTTGAGTAATGACCACAGGGTTTTTACATTCATTGACATATTTCAGCATATCCGCCGCGTGGGATTTGATATAAGAAATCGGTTTTATATCATTTTTCAAATTCACGCTCATCATCAAACTCCAGTCTTTATATAGTACCATATTAAGACTGGAAAGTAAACCGTTGCCTTGCCTGCTACCGGTTATACAGCGGCCTTGCCGTGTAATGCGTGTGCAGCAGATGATGCGATTTTTCACCCAGCGGCTGGCCTAGAAAATCTTTATACAATCTTTGTATTTCTGGATTTTGATGCGAACAGCGTCTGGCGGACAGCTCGTCGTCCTGGTACAAGCCTCTGGCGCGCAGCTGGCGCACCTCGTCTGTCGCACCGTAAGGTTGACCACCGCCGGAGACGCAGCCGCCGCGGCAGGCCATGACTTCTATAAAATGATACGGGCTGGGCTGGCCGGCAGCTTTGGCCGCTTCTACTTTGTCTAGCACGCGCTGCACATTGGCCACGCCGTGCGCCACCGCCACATTGACTTTCGTGCCCTTGATGTCGATCGCGGCTTCTTTCACGCCGTCGAGACCGCGCACATCCTGAAATTCCACATTGCCCAATTCCTCGCCGGTCAATAAATGATAGCCAGTGCGCAAAGCCGCTTCCATCACCCCACCGGTCACGCCAAATATTGTGCCGGCGCCGGTATATTCGCCCAAAACAGAATCCGCCCGGTCGTCCGGCAGACTATTAAAATCAATGCCAGCCGCTTTGAACATGCGCGTCAGTTCGCGCGTAGTCAGCGAAACATCGATGTCCTGCCGGCCGCTGGCGCGCATCTCATCGCTACGCGAAATTTCGTATTTTTTGGCCGTGCAGGGCATGATCGAAACCATGAAAATATTTTGCGGATCAATTTTGTTTTTTTCCGCATAATAAGTTTTGGCCAGCACGCCAAGCATAGCCTGCGGGGATTTGGCGGTAGAAAAATGCGGGATCAGCTCGGGATAATATTTTTCCAGATAATCCACCCAGGCCGGACAGCAGGAAGTAACCAGCGGCAATTTGTCCGGCTCTTCTTTAAATAATTTCACAAACTCACTGCCTTCTTCCATGATAGTCAGATCAGCCGTGAAATTCGTGTCAAACACCGCCTTGAAACCCAGACGGCGCAGCGCGGCATAAAGTTTGCCGGTCAATAATTCTCCCGATTTGTAGCCAAAAGCCTCCCCGATCGCCACGCGCACCGCTGGCGCGATCTGCACTACCGGATATTTTTCCCTGTCACCGAGAGCCGCCCAGACTTTGCCGGTCTCGTCATTTTCGTAAATCGCGCCCACCGGACAATGCGCGCTGCACTGGCCGCATTTGATGCAGGGGCTGTCGTTGAGACTGACGTCCGCCGCCGGCGCGATGCGCACTTTGTGGCCGCGGCCGATAAATTCCAGCGCCCAGACATTTTGCATTTCCTGGCAGACATGCGCGCAGCGGCCGCACAAAATGCATTTTTCCGGATTGAGCACGATCGACGGAGAGCTGTAATCCGCGGGCAGGCCGCGCAGCGTTTTTTGGTAGGGGCTTTCGCGCAGGCCAAATTCCGCGGCGATAGTTTGCAGCTCGCAATTGCCGCTGCGCGGACATTGCAGACAGTCGTTGGGATGATTGGACAAGATCAATTCCAGCACGGTCTTGCGGATCTCCACGATCTCCGCGTCATGCGTGATGATACTCATATTTTCTTCCACCGGCGTGGCGCAGGCGCGGAAAGTTTTGGGCGAATTTTCAGCTTTGACGACGCAGATGCCGCAGGCCGCCCAGGAAGTCAGGTCGGGGTGATAACAAAGCGTCGGGATTTTCACGCCGGCTTTTTTCGCGGCATCAAGAATTGTCGTGCCCGGCGCGGCGGTCACCGGGATCCCGTTAATTTTTAGATTTATCTGTTTGGTCATAAATTCTCCCTATTGTTTCACTATCGCGCCAAATTTGCAGCCCGTGAGGCACGCGCCGCACTTGATGCATTTTTTCTCGTCGATCACATGCGGTTTTAGTTTTTCGCCGGTGATCGCATTAGCCGGACATTTGCGCAGACACAAACCACAGCCTTTGCATTTCTCGGCAACGATATAGAACGCCAGCAAATTTTTACATTTACCAGCGCGGCATTTTTTCGCATTGATGTGTTCCAAATATTCCTGTTCAAAATATTTGAGCGTGGAGAGCGCCGGATTGGCAGCCGTGCCGCCCAGCATGCAGAGCGAAGCCTTTTGCATCGCTTTACCGACCTTTTTGATCTTCTCGATATCTTCCAGCGCGCCCTGCCCTTTGGTAATTTTTTCCAGCAGGCCTAAAATTTGCTTGCCACCGATCCGGCAGGGCGAACATTTGCCGCAGGATTCATCGACCGTAAATTCCAGATAAAATTTAGCAACGTCGACCATGCAGTCGTCCTCATCCATGACGATCAAGCCGCCCGAGCCCATGATCGAGCCGATCTTAGCCAGATTTTCGTAATCGATCGGCGTGTCCAAAAACTCCTCGGAGATCACGCCGCCCGACGGCCCGCCGGACTGCGCGGCTTTGAATTTTTTGCCGCTGCTGATACCGCCGCCGATGTCAAAAATAATTTCGCGCAACGTTGTGCCCATCGGCACCTCGATCAGGCCGGAGTTTTTCACTTTGCCGGTCAGCGCGAAAACTTTCGTGCCTTTGGAAGTCGCGGTGCCCATGCCGGCAAACCAATCGCCGCCTTTGAGAATGATCGCCGCGATATTGGCGTAAGTCTCCACGTTGTTGATGATCGTCGGTTTGCCCCACAAACCTTTCACGGCAGGGAACGGCGGACGGGGCTTCGGCATGCCGCGCGCGCCCTCGATGGACGCCAGCAGCGCGGTTTCCTCGCCGCAGACAAACGCGCCCGCGCCCAAACGCAGCTCGATGTCAAAATCAAATTTGCTATCCAGAATATTTTTGCCCAGCAGACCCAGCTCACGCGCCTGCCGCAGCGCGACTTCCAGACGGTGAATCGCCAGCGGATACTCCGCGCGGATATAAATGAAGCCGCGGTTCGCGCCGATGACGCGGCCGGCAATAGTCAGCGCTTCCAGCACCGAATGCGGATCGCCTTCCAATGTGCTGCGGTCCATGTACGCGCCCGGATCACCTTCGTCAGCGTTGCAAACTATATATTTTTGTTCGCTCGGCACAGCTCTGGAAAAATCCCATTTGCGCCAGGTTGGAAAACCCGCGCCGCCGCGCCCGCGCAGACCGGATTTTTTTAATTCCTCAATGACCTGCTCGGGCGTCAGTTCAAACAAAACTTTGGCCAGCGCGCGATAACCGTCGCGGGCAATATATTCATTGATGTTCTCGGGATCAATCAGGCCGCAGTTGCGCAAAACCACGCGCATCTGTTTTTTGTAAAAACCAATATCGTCGGCCGTCGCGCCGGATTTTTTATTTTTGTCGTACAGCAGCCGCGCGACTTCCTGTCCTTTGACCAGATGCTCGGCTACGATCTCCGCCGCGTCTTCCGGTTTGACCTCAACGTAAAAAGATTCATCCGGCTGGACTTTGACGATCGGCCCCTTTTCACAAAAGCCAAAACAGCCGGTCTTGATGACCTGCACGCTTTTGTCCAAACCGGAATCCCGCACGGCAGCCCGCAAATTTTGATAGATCAAATCTGACTTGCTGGATTCGCAGCCCGTGCCGCCGCAGACCAGCACGATTTTCTGATAAGCGGATTTCACACCGCTTTGTTCTTTAGCGATTTTCTTTAAATCTTCAATAGTAATTACCGTCATTTTTTCTCCGCTATTTAGTCTTAAATTGCGCGATGATCTCCGGCAGTTTGTCTTTTTTGAGCTTGCCGAAAACCTCGCCGTCGATAACCGCCACAGGCGCCAGCCCGCAGCAACCCACGCAGCGCACGCCTTCTATCGAAAACAGACCGTCCGCGGTTACACCGCCCACGCCCACGCCGAGCAGATTTTCCAGCTCCAGCAGCAGGTCGCTGCCGCTCTTGAGATAGCAGGCCGTGCCGATGCAGACCTGAATATTGTGCCGCCCCGGTTTCTTGAGCTTGAAAAAATGATAAAAAGTAATCACGCCGTAAATTTTGGCCAGCGGGACATTTAATTCTTTGGCCAGATATAATGCCGCTTCGCGCGGAATATATTTGAACTCCTGCTGGACGCGATGCAATATCATAATGAGGTTACCCGGCTTGTCTTTCCATGTCTTGATAAAATCTCGCAGCTCCTGGGACAACTGTAATTCGCTGGACACTTGAGCAATTACCTCCGGGTTTGTGGACAATTTAGTTTTGGTAATATAGTATATTTAATGAAAAATGGCAAACTAAATAAACTAGAGATATTTTGTTCCGCGGGCGTTACCGCTCGTTTTGAGATAGCCGTTGTCCATTAGAACATTCTCGGCGGTTAGCGGCGTTTTTTTGTTTTGCGCTTGTCGATAAAGTCCAGGGCTTTTTTATAGTTTCTAACTTCGATTTCGGCATATTGGTGCCGTGTCAGCTGCTAGCCGCCGGCGATTATCTCGCGTTAGCCAAGTCCTGGACACGGTGAGCCTGTATCCTGCGGATACGCTGGCGAACCGTCGAGGCCAGCGAGACATTGCAAAAACTATGTAATGCAGGAATAAACAGAAGTTTCTCACTGTGTGCTAAAATATTGTGTAGTAATTTGTATTTAAGAGGAGCTTAATTGTTTTTGTATCACGGCTCAAATATCATTGTCAAGAAACCGGAAATTTTGGAGCCCAATCGCGGCATCGATTTTGGCAGAGGTTTTTACACCACTACGAATAAAGAACAAGCCATAACATTTTCACAAAAAATAGCTGATAGAAAAAGCGGCGCGCCTGTTGTTTCGGTTTATCAGTTCGACGAAGCCGCTTCTTTCCCTCAATTAAAATTGCTTTCTTTTGACGGAGCTTCTGACGCTTGGTTTGACCTTATTATTCATTGCCGCAAAGGCAACGAGCCGCCGCAAGCCGCGGACTGCATCTACGGGGCGGTCGCTAATGATGACGTATATTTGACCCTGCAGTTATACGAGACCGGCGTGCTGTCTATGGAGCAGGCCAAAGCCCAACTCAAGATAAAGAAATTATTTAATCAACTTGTATTCAAAACGCCAAAATCTTTAGAATACTTGAAATTCACTGAACATTTTGAGGTGAATTATGCCGCCCGCTAAATTGACCGGTCTGCTTACCGTAATGATACCGGAAATAATCAGCAAAATTTCCACCAAAGATAACCTGTCGGAACATGCGGCAATTGAACTATTCTACAAATCAAAATTATATTCTTTATTGTCCAGCGAACATTCTGGCCTATGGCACTATAGCGTGCCCAAACTATGCGAATTGTTCGCTCTGGAACAGAAAACTGGAGAGATTTTATTTCCAGAAGAGGCGGCTTGATGAGCAAAGAATACAAATTTCTCATATATGCTATTGAAGCCTATAAACAAAAGAAAAATATTTCCGGCTATCAAGCCTTGTCTTTATTTAAGCAGTCTGGCGTGTATGATTATATTATACGCAGATATGACGCTCTGCATATGCTTGGCACCCAATATTTACTTGCCGAATTTGACGAGATAATTCAGCAAAGTACCGCTCAGCAGGAGCAATAAAAACTATCCCGGCTCCGCCATTATCGATCTAGCCGCGCGTTTGGCAGACAGCCCCGTCGGCTGCCTGCACTTCATCCGCGGCTTGAGGCCGCTGTCGGTCGCCCGCGCTGTTCAGGCAGAACGAATATATTTTTCTATAGCCTTAGCCGAGCGTTTGCCCGCGCCCATCGCCAGAATAACTGTCGCCGCGCCGCTGGCAATGTCGCCGCCCGCCCAAACGCCTTTTTTGGCAGTCCGGCCATTTTCATCAACGATGATGTAGCCGCGTTTGTCCGTCGGCAGATCCGGCGTAGTATCTTTGAGTATCGGATTGGCCTGCGTGCCGACCGCCACTATCACCGCGTTGACCGCCAGCTCGTATTCGCTGCCGGCCTGCGGTTCCGGCCTGCGGCGGCCGGAAGCGTCCGGCTCGCCCAGCGTCATTTTCTGAATAAGCGCTTTTTGCACAAAACCTTTTTCATCGCCGAGATACTTGACGGGATTGTGCAGAAACAAAAATTCGACGCCCTCTTCTTCGGCGTGCTGTATCTCCTCGCGGCGCGCCGGCATTTCGGCGCGCGAACGCCGGTAGATGAGATAGACCCGCTCCGCGCCCAGACGCAGCGCGCTGCGCGCCGCGTCCATCGCCACGTTGCCGCCGCCGATCACCGCCACGCGGCGGCCTTTTATTATTGGCGTGTCCGTGTCGGGTTGATAGGCTTTCATAAGATTGAGGCGCGTCAGATACTCGTTAGCCGAATACACGCCGTTCAGATCCTCGCCCGCGATATTCATAAAAGACGGAAATCCCGCGCCGCTGGCAATATACACCGCGGAAAAATTTTTCAGCAAATCGTCTACCGTGTAAATCCTGCCGATGACCGCGTTCGTCTCAAAACGCACGCCAGCGGCGGACAGATTTTTTATCTCGCGGCGGACGATCTCTTTGGGCAGGCGAAATTCCGGTATGCCGTAAGCCAGCACGCCGCCGAGTTCATGCAGAGCTTCGTAAACCGTCACCGCAAAACCAGCGGCGTTTAATTCCGCGGCGCAGGCCAGACCGGAAGGCCCGGAGCCGATGACGGCGATCTTTTTACCGGCGGATCGGGCGGCTGGCTGTGGGGGCGGCGCAAGCGCCGCCACCACAGTATCCGCCGCCCAATCCGCCGCAAATCTTTCGAGATTGCCGATCGCCACCGGTTCGCCTTTTTTACCGAGCACGCATTTGCCCTCGCACTGCGTCTCCTGCGGACAGACGCGGCCGCAGACCGCCGGCAAATAATTGTCCACGTGAATGGTCCCATAAGCTCCGGTAAAATCGCCGTCTTTAATTTTCTGAATAAACTGCGGGATCTTCACGCCGACCGGACAGCCGGACACACAGGCTGGATTTTTGCATTGCAGGCAGCGGCCGGCCTCCAAACACGCCTGCTCTCTTGAGTAGCCGCCCGACACTTCCCGGAAATTCGCGCGGCGGACCTGCGGGCTCTGCTCCGGTTTTTTTTGTCTGGCAATTTTTTCAGCCATGCCCGCCTCTTTTTAAATACGCTTCCAGCCGGCATTGTTCTTCGTGTTTGTAAATGTTCGCGCGCTTGAGCAGCGTGTCAAAATCCACCTGCTGTCCGTCAAACTCCGGCCCATGCACGCAGGTAAATTTCGTCTCGCCGCCCACGCGCACCCGGCAGCCGCCGCACATGCCGGTGCCGTCGATCATCAAACTGTTCAAACTAACGACAGTCGGTATCCCGTATTTTCCGGCCAGCTCCGTGACAAATTTCATCATGATCAACGGCCCGATCGCCACGACTTTTTTTATTTCAATTTTTTGGTCGATCAATTTTTGCAGAGCATGGGTGACCAAGCCTTTTTCGCCCAGCGAGCCGTCATCGGTCATCAGGATCAATTCGTCGCTCAGTTCCGCGAATTCAGCCGGCAAAATCAGCAGGTCTTTATTCCGCGCGCCAAGAATAGTTATAACTTTGTTCCCAATTTGCTGAAAACCCCTGGCGATCGGATACAGCGGCGCGGCGCCCACGCCCCCGCCGATCATGACCACTGTGCCGAGTTTGGTAATCTGCGTCGGCAGCCCCAGCGGCCCCGCCAGATCGAGAATATCCGCGCCAGCTGGCAGATCGACCAACTGCCGCGTGGTTTTGCCCACCGCCTGCACGATCAAATCGATCGTCCCTGCGTCTGTATTTTTGTCCGCAATAGTCAGCGGTATACGCTCGCCCGCCGCGTCAATGCGCAGGACGATAAATTGCCCCGGCTGATGTTTAGCGGCTATCTCCGGCGCGGCCACCGTCAGGCGGTAGACGCTTTCGGACAGCCGTTTTATTGCTTGGAGCCGCGCCATAATGCGGTAATATAATACAAATTTTCGCTTTATAAAACCCTGATTTATACCGGATATCGGGCAATTGTAATATTTCCGCCCCTTGTTTATAATATGTTAGTTATGTCTATTATCAAAGCCGAAGATTTCACCAAAATTCAGCAAAATGAATTGACCTTGACTGCGCTTAAAGACAAAGAGCGCGCGGAGAAAAATTACCGGCAGGCGCATTTCCGCATTAGAGAACGTCTGGTCGAGGCCGACCGCATCGTCGCTTTCACGCCGCAGGAAGAGATCCAGATGTTGCGTGAGAAAATCGCGCTGGCCAGAGAATATTTTGGCGCGGCCGAAAAAGAAGTGACGCAGCTCAAGGTCGAGCTGGCTGGCGACAAAGGCGTGCAGCGGTTGCAGATCGAGCTGGATGCCAAAGACAAACTGCTGGCCGAACAAGCTGACCAAATCGAGCATTTGCAGAGGCTGTTGCAGGAAAAAACCGCTTTGATCGTTGCCAAAAGCAGCGAGTTCATCAAGGCCGAGGCGGAAAACAAACATTTGCATCAAGAAGTTTCCGTCGCCCGCCGGACTATCGAAAAATCCGCAGGCCGCGAAACCGAGCTGCTCAAGCAAGTCGAGTTCCTTCAGGACACTAACAATCTCGCCACCAAAGAAATCACTGCGCTGAAAAACAGCGCCAAGGTTTTGACCGACCGCGTTGCCGCGCAGGAAGAAACCATTCGCAAGCTGGAGAGCGAGAAAAAAGGTCTGATCGAATCCCGCGAAAACGCCATGCAGGAAATGAATCGCGTCATCGAATCTTTCAGCGCCGAGCAGGAAAAAAACATTCAGCTGGAGTACAAATTTAAACGCGCTGAGCAGGAATACCGCGATATTCAGGCCGAGTTGTCCGAAGCTAAAGCGATCCTTGCTTCGGTCAGTTCGTTGATCGCCAGTAAAAGCCCGCTACCCTCGGTCAGCCCACTGCCTTCGGTCAGCACACTGCCTCCGGTCAGCCCGCTGCCTTCGGTCAGCGCCTGACAAAAACTAGGCGGTAAATTTTCCGGCCGCGTTCTAGATTATACAGCTCAATATCCGTGGCCAGCCCCGTAAAATTTTCCAGCGCGTATTGTGCATATTTGTTTTGATACTCCGGCGCCGCGGTCAGATCCGCCAGCATGTCCGCGGCCAGACCCTGCCGATCGGTAGCAATGTGCAGTTCCGCGCCGCCGCGCAGACACACCGCCAGCTCCGCCAGAAATTTTGGACTGACCACGCGCCGCTTGAGATGCCGCGGCTTGTACCAGGGATCGGGAAACATAATTATGGCGCGGCTTAAAACTTGCGGCGCAAATAATTCCGGCAGCGCGGCGGCGGCGTTGGCTTTGAGCACGTAAGCATTGGCCAGTTTTTCCGCAGCAAGCCGCTGTCGCGCGTGCTCGATAAATCTGGCGCGTATTTCCAAGCCGGCGATATTGCGCTCCGGAAAAATTTTGGCGTACTGTACCAGCCAGCGTCCGGTCGAAAAACCGATCTCTAAATCCAGCGGCTGCTCCGGCCGCGCAAAAACTTTTGTCCAGTCGGGATGTTCGGCCGGCTCGCGGACATTGAAAGGATTGTAATGCGGATGCGCGCGCATAGATTTGTGTAGTATACTAGCCCCATGAGCGGACGTACATATTCGTTAAACCAGCGCGCGCTGGTCACCGGCGGCGCGGGATTTCTGGGCAGTCATCTTTGCGAACGCTTGCTGCGTGAAAAAATGGATGTGGTCTGTCTCGACAATTTTTTCACCGGACAGAAACGCAACATCGAGCGGCTTATCGGCAATCCGTATTTTGAAGTCGCGCGGCATGATGTCACTCTGCCGTATTTTGTGGAAGTCGATCAGATCTACAATTTAGCCTGCCCGGCCAGTCCTCCGCATTATCAATACAATCCAGTCAAGACCGTCAAGACCAGCGTGCACGGCGCGATCAATATGCTGGGTCTGGCCAAACGCACCAAAGCGCGCATTTTGCAGGCCTCGACCAGCGAAGTCTACGGCGACCCGTCCGTGCATCCACAGACGGAGAGTTACTGGGGCAATGTCAATCCGATCGGCATCCGCTCGTGCTACGACGAAGGTAAACGCTGTGCGGAAACTTTATTTTTTGATTATCACCGCCAAAACAATGTCGATATCAAAGTCGCGCGCATTTTTAATACTTACGGCCCGCGCATGCACCCCAACGACGGCCGTGTGGTCAGCAATTTTATTATGCAGGCTCTGCGCGGTGAGGATATTACGATCTACGGCAACGGCACCCAGACGCGCTCGTTTTGCTACATCGACGATCTCATCGACGCGCTCGTGGCCTTGATGCGGTCCCGCCAGGATTTCACCGGGCCGGTCAACCTCGGCAACCCGGATGAATTCACCATGCTGGAACTAGCCGAACAGGTGTTGAAGCTGACCAAAAGCAAATCTAAAATCACGCATCAACCCCTGCCACAGGACGACCCCCGGCAGCGCCGCCCGGACATTACACTGGCCAAAAAAGAACTGGCCTGGCAGCCAAAAGTTCCTCTGGCGGAAGGCTTAAAAGAAACGATCGCTTATTTCAAAACCCTCTAATCCTCTTTATTTTCCGCTTTAGTTTTTCTCTCTTTTTTCTCATCTTTATTGGGTCTTTTTTGTTTCTCCTGAAATTTGGCAAATTGTTCTTTGGTCAAAACTTTTTTCAAACCGCTGGCATTGTCGATCATGTTGTCCAGACGCTTAGATTCCAGATCCAGAATATTCAGCTTGATCTGCGCGATCCTGCCGGCATTGGGATTATCTTTAGCCAGTTCGTCGAACAGGCCACCGTACTCTTTGCGCGAGTTTTCTTGATTGTCCTGCATGGCTTTCGCCGCCGCCTTGCGATTATCATCCAGCTGCTTGGTCTGCGCATCGGTCAAATTCAATTCCTTAAAAAATTCTCCGCTGTGGCGTTCGCCTTTTTCTTTACCGCCCGGAGCCGCCAAAACCAGCGCCGCCAAAACCATTACCGCCAAACCTATTTTTATTTTTCCCATAAAGCCTCCTTTTTTTAATGCTTGTTAGTTATACAATTTGCGCTAGATAAAAGTTCCGTATTCGCTGACCACCGGATTGGGTGTGTAGACAAACATCTGCGAGAGGTATTGGTCTAACTGATAACGGCTGTAGTAAGACTGTCCGGTAAAGATCAGTACCGCGCAGACAGCCGTCGCGGCAAAAGCCAGCCCGCGGCAGCGCTGCGTCAGCCAGGATTTTCTGCGGCGCAACGTATCCTCGACGCGCAACCAGAGCGTAAAACGCGGCGCCAAATCTCTGCTTTTCAATTCGCGCAAATCCTTCTTTATGTTTTTTCGCATGGCCGTTCACTCCTTTCGTATAAACTTTTCAGTATTTGCCGGCCGCGGCTCAGCCGCGATTTCACAGTACCCAGCTCCACATTTAAAATTCCAGCGATTTCGTCATAGGGCCGGTCTTCTATATCGCGTAGCACTACGCAGACGCGGTAATTTTCCGGGATTTCTTGCAAGAGTTTTTGCAGCGTCTCATTTTCCGCCGCGCCAGCGTAACTCTCGGCCACATCCTCGGTTTCCTGCCGACCAAACAAATTGGCCAAATTGCCGCCCAGCCATTTTTTGCGCTTCAAAAAATTGAGCGCATGATTTACGGCTATTCTATACAGCCAGGTCTGTAGACCGGACAGCTGCGGCTGGTATGACCGCCGCGCCTGATACGCCTTGATATACACATCATGCAAAATATCCTCGGCGTCCTCACGCGAGCCGGTCAAGCGAAAAACCACGCGATACAGCAGGGCTGAAGTATCCTCATACATCCGCTTAAAAGCCGCGGCGTCTCCGGCTCTAAACTCCGCCGCGTAATTATCTGCTTTGGCCATTTAGCGATTATACAATTCTCCGGCAAAAAAGTTCCGGCTTAATTTAAATGAAGCAACGTTTCGCAGATTAGGAATTTCTGGCGGTCTAGGCCACTTTCATGACATAGATGACCGCGTAATAGGCAGGAACTGTGTCTACAGTAAAAGGCTTGCCGTCTCCAGCGTTATCTATGGGATGCACATGATTGCCATCAGTTGATGCAGAAAAAGGGGCGTACCATCTGACTCCCGTGACATTTTGCTGATCACTCCAGCTACCATTCGTTCCCCAGCCGCTAAAATATTCGTTTTTATCGCTGCCACTTATTTTCATAGACACAGAATGACTGTGGTTTCCGGCGTTTTGCATAGTATGGTTATGCGCTGGCAAGTTATCTTTAGTCAAAGTTATGTTTTGATTGTCCGCGCCGCCAGTCGCATTGTCACTCGCTATCCCGCCGCGCAAAAACCTGCCAATTAAATTCGGCGTGCCACCTGAGCCGTCGCAGACACGCCATTTGCTTTTAAAGGTCGCGCTGGCATTCACCCAGCTGGACGTCGCCATCGCCAATATCGTGCCTGACGGCAAAATATCCACGCCCTGCACGGCTTTATACACCTGCGCCTCGGTGGCGAATTTTGTGCCATCATTGGCGGCGTCAGTTGTTTTGGCCGCGCCTAATTTTGGCTCAGCCGCCGCGCCAGCCGCGCCGAAAGTTTTAACGCCGGTTATTGTCTGCGCGCCAGCCTGGTGTACAGCAAGGTCATAGACCGCTTTAACCGATGGATACTGCGTATTGCTTGAATTGTTGCTGCTGTTTATGGCGTCTGTTTTATTCGTGACATTTTCCTTGGTGTGCAAAGCCGCCCGCATACCCTCAGCCGAAAGCTTTTTGCCCTCGTCGATATTATAAC
>JAIRWS010000070.1 GCA_031268855.1 Candidatus Margulisiibacteriota bacterium
CTGACCGATCTCTTCGATAATTCCGGTGAACATTATTTTTTCTCCGCCAATCCGCCGAGTATACCGTTCACAAATTTAGCGGATTCTGCTGTGGAAAATTTTTTGGCCAGCTCCACAGCTTCATCGATCGCCACGCTGGGCGGCGTGCGCAGAAACCTGATCTCGTACACGGCCAGACGCAAAATCGCTCTGTCCACGCTGGTAATTCTGGCCAGTGACCAGCCGATCGATTTTTCCACAATATATTTATCCAGCTCAGCCAAATGTTCGCGCGCGCCGGACGCCAGCTCACCGGCAAATCGCACGGTTTCCGGTATCAACCGCTCACGCCGCGCGGACTGCTCCAGCAAAAAATCCAGATCGTTTTGTCCGGCGTCCAGCTGAAATAAAACCTGCATGGCCAGCCGCCGCGCGGTGCTGCGTTTACCCATGAAAAATCCTTTTTTCCAGAAAATCGGTCTGCACATCGCCACGGATAAAATATTCATTGCTCAAAACTTTTTTGTGAAATGGTATCACCGTCTTAACGCCAGTAAAAACAAATTCGCCCAGCGCGCGCTGCGCCCGTTCGAGAGCCTCGGCGCGGGTCTGCCCCCAAACGATAAGTTTGGCCAGCATGCTGTCGTAATTGGGCGGCACCTGGTAGCCCGGATAAACGTGCGAATCCACGCGCACGCCCGGCCCGCCCGGCGGCAGGAAAAGCTCAATACGTCCGGGCGACGGCCGAAAATCATTTTCCCAATCTTCGGCATTGATGCGGAATTCGATGGCGTGGCCGTTGGTCTTGATGTCGCTTTGCTGAAAAGCCAGCGGCAAACCAGCGGCGATCTTTATTTGCTCTTTGATCAAATCAATGCCGGTCACACATTCCGTCACGCAATGTTCGACCTGAATACGCGTGTTCATTTCCATAAAATAAAAATCGCTGCGGGCGTCAACTAAAAACTCGACAGTGCCCGCGCCCTCGTAATGCACAGCCCGCGCCGCTTTGACCGCCGCCTCGCCCATTTTGGCGCGCACAACGGGCTGGAGAAAAACCGAGGGCGCTTCCTCAATGAGCTTTTGGTGGCGGCGCTGCACCGAGCAGTCGCGTTCGCCCAGCCAGACCACCCTGCCGTGCTGGTCAGCTAAAATCTGCATTTCGATATGCCGCGGCTGGAGAATATATTTTTCCAGATACACACCGCCGTTGCCAAAACAGGATTTGGCCTCTTCCGACGCCGCGGCAAAAAGTTTGGCCAGCTCGTCCGCTTTCTCCACCAGACGCATACCGCGCCCGCCGCCGCCGGCCGTAGCCTTGATGAGCGCCGGATAGCCGATCTCCTCGGCGGCCTGCCGCGCCGTTTCCGCGTCAGGAATAAGATCTTTTGAGCCGGGCACGCAGGGCACGCCGGCCGCCTGCATAGTTTTGCGGGCATTGGCTTTGTCGCCCATAGCGTTGATCGCCCGCACCGACGGCCCGATAAATTTGATATTGTGCGCCTGACAGACTTCCGCAAAAGCCACGCTTTCGGCCAAAAAACCGTACCCCGGGTGTATCGCATCGGCGCCGGTCATTTCCGCAACGGCCATCAAGTGGGGAATATTTAAATAACTATCCCGGGCTGGCGCGGGGCCGATACAGTACGCTTCGCCGGCCATACGCACATGCAGACTCTCGCGGTCAGCTTCGGAGTACACGGCTACCGTAGCCACATTTAATTCCTGACAGGCGCGGATGATCCGCACCGCAATTTCGCCGCGGTTGGCGATCAAGATCTTTTTAAACATTTTCGCCCTTTCTTAGCATCTAAAACAAACCGGGGGAAAATTATAACAAACATTAGCTTATTGAGCGAACAGCTTGGCGCGTCGTAAACACTCCGCGGCAAACATTTTCTGGTTTTCGCGTAATTTTTAGGTAAAATTAAAGAAAAGGGGCAGTATCGTAAAATCCTGCCCCTTTTTCGCCAAATCTCCGCGCTAAAACTATTTAAACATCAGATAATCCATACAGCCAAAAGCTCCCATAAACCCTAGACCGGCGCACACACCATACTCCAAACCACCGGCAGACATATCCATATCTAACTGCTTCGCAAAACGCACGATTAGCCAGCAAGCCACAAACACCAATGCTACGAATAACAGCATTGCCTCCCTCGCTTTCTCCCCCAAGGCATAACCACGCCGCATTCATAATCAGTCATAACAGGGATACTCTAGTACAGTATTATAATAACACAATACGGATTTTTGTCAAGCGAAATTTTATGAAAAAGCACGCTCAGGACAGCCAATATACGGGTTTTCAGCGCAAATAAGGCAAAAATGCCGCGCTTTAAGTTACCAGCAGCGTGCTGTCAAGGCCCCGGCTTCGTCCGTCAGCCCGAACTAAATTATTAACATAGCATCGCCAAATGAAAAAAAGCGGTAACGCTGCCTGATCGCTTCTTGATAAACGGACAAAATTTTTTCGCGGCCGGCCAGCGCGGACACCAGCAAAAGCAGCGTCGATTTGGGCAGATGAAAATTAGTTATCAGGGCGTCAACGGCCTGAAATTGATACCCCGGGTAAATATAAATGTTGGTTTGGCCATGCAGAGGCGTTGCCGGCAACGTCTCTGCATGGCCTGATACCACAGTTTCCAGGACGCGCGCGGACGTGGTGCCGACGGCGATCACGCGTCCCCCTCGCGCGCGGCATTCCCGCACCGCCCGCAGCGTTTCCTCCGGGCAAAAATATTCCTCAGCATGAATATTGTGTTTCCGTATATCAGCGGTCTGCAGCGGCTGAAAAGTGCCGGGTCCGACGTGCAAAGTAACAAAAGCGCTGGCCGTGCCTTTGGCCTTGATCCTGTCCAGCAATTCTTGCGAAAAATGCAGTCCGGCGGTCGGCGCGGCGGCGGCGCCCGGCGTTCTGGCGTAGACCGTCTGATAACGCTCGGCTAATTCTAAGCGGCCACTGACTGTAAGCCCGTCAGGGACTGTAAGCCCGCTAGGGAGCGTAGCATCCTGCGAATACGTCAGCGAAGTGGCCGCTTTAATATACGGCGGCAAAGGCGTTTGGCCGTAACGCAAAAGTTTTTCCCCAAAATCGCCGGCAAAAGAAAATTCCACGCGCCGCCGTCCATCCGGTAATTTTTCTAAAATCACCGCCGTGAAATCCGCGCCGAAACGCACCGCGCTGCCGCACGCCAAACGCCGCCCGGGTTTGACCAGCGCTTCCCAGTGAGCAGCGTCAAGCTGTTTCAGCAAAAAAATTTCGCAGCGTCCGCCGGTTGTTTTTTGTCCCAGCAGACGCGCCGGCAGAACTTTAGTGTCGTTGAAAACCAGCAGATCCTGAGGATTAAGATAATCCACGATATCGCGGAAATATTTATGCTCCAGAGAATTATTTTCCCGCCGCAAGACCAGCAAACGCGAATCCTCTCTCCGCGCGGCGGGAGCCTGCGCGATCAATTCCGGCGGCAGCGCATATTCATACAGGTCTGCGGAGAATTCTCCGGTCATTACTGTTTGTTGAAGTACTTTTTGAAATCGTCAGGATTGACGTTATTGATAAATTCCTGAAATTTGGCGGTCTCTTCTTTGTCTTTTTCAGAATTAACCATTTTGGCGCTGAGCATTACGTTTTCCAGCACAAAAATCGGCGAGCCAGTGCGCACCGCGACAGCAATAGCGTCCGAAGAACGGCAGTCGATCTTTAGCACATCTTTGGCGCCTCTGGGACGGATCTCCAGCACCGCGTAAAAAGTATCCTCTTTGTGGTCGACGATCACCACTTTTTCCAGAGCGGCCTGCATTTGCGTAAAAATATCGGCGATCAGGTCATGGGTCATTGGCCGCGGCGATTTGAAATCCTGCAAAGCCATGGCGATAGCGCCGGCCTCGAACATGCCGATCCAGATCGGCAGAAAATTGCGCTCCTCGCTGTCCTTCAAAAGAACTATCGGTGACATATTGCGCGGGTCAAAACCCAGGCCGCTCAATTCCATCTGGATCATTACTTAGCCCCTGGCTCTGGCGGCGATCTGCGCAAAAGCGGCGCTGTCGGCAATCGCCAAATCCGCCAGAATTTTGCGATCCAGCTTAATATTGGCCTTTTTTAAGCCGCCGATAAATTTGGAATAAGAAAGCCCCAGCTCCGCCAGCGCGGCGCTCAATCTCTGTATCCACAACGCGCGAAACTCCGCTTTCTTTTTGCGGCGGTCGCGGTAGGCCTTGACGCCAGCTTTAATCGCGCGGACATTGGCTGAAGCCTTGAAAAGCTTCTTGCCCGCGCCGCGAAAACCTTTGGTGCGTTTAAAAACTTTTTTCTTTTTTTGTCTGGCAACATTGCCGCGTTTAACTCTCATTTTCCTGCCTCTCCTTCAGCGCGCCGCTACAAATACGGCAGCATTACTTTTAATTTTTGCAGATCGGTTTTATGCACTGGCTGCAATTTGCTCAATTTCTTTTTGTTTTTCGGTTTTTTACATTCGCGCAAATGGGCGCTGCTGCCCGGCTGGCGCAGAACTTTGCCGCTGCCAGTTGCCCGGAAACGCTTGGCGGCGGATTTTCTGGTTTTCATTTTAGGCATTTTTGTTCTCCTTTGTTTCCGTCTCAGGCGCGGCAATTCGTATTTCCGCGGCGGGCTCGATCACTCTCTTGCGCCCGGGCACGATCACTATCGACATCTGGCGGCCAAGCAGCTTAGGCGTCAGCGTCGGGCTGTCTGTCCAGCCCAAATCCGCAATGTCCTCCAGATACCGCGCGATAAGCGCATGCCCCAGTTCCTGATGCGTGCCCTCGCGGCCTTTAAAAAATACGGTCAGTTTTACTTTGTAGCCTTTAGTCAAAAACTCCCGGCCGTGTTTCACACGCACCGCGAAATCATGCTGACCGATGCGCGGCGTTAATTTTAATTCTTTTAAAACATTGGTTTTATTATTGCTTTTTTTATTCGCGTCTTTTTGTTTTTTTTCTTTTTTATAACGATACTGGCCGTAATCCAAAATCTTGGCGACCGGCGGCTCAGAATTGGGCGATACCAAGAATAAATCCAACCCTGCCTCTTTGGCCTGCGCGAGAGCCTCGCCTTTGTCCAGCAGTATCTGCTGACCGTCGTCTAAAATCAATTTGACCTTTTCCGCGCGGATATACTGATTGAGCAGTTCGTTGGGCTTAATCTTACGCACCTCTTTCTTTAGCTAGGCTCAATATTATAGAGAGCAGGCAAGTTAGTGTCAACGCGGTTTTATCAGCTCAAAAAATTTGCAACAAATCTAAACAACTAACGATAAATTGTTATACATAGATACAATCTTTCTAAAAAGTAGGATATAGTATCATTAATAATGTTGGAGAAAAAAATTAATAATTATTAATTACTCGAACTTCACAAGCACATAGCGCTAAGTTGCCCCCCCCCCCCCCCGACAAAACTGATTGCCTAATAAACCTCTTAAATAGTTCCAGAATTATCACTCTGTACCAGGTGATAATCTCAAACGATTTTAATCGCCTCGAAGCACGCGCGAACGGAGGTGATCGTAAAATGCTGTAATCAATTTAATTTAATCAGAATTTGTGTCAGGTTTTTTTTAAAAAATAAAAAATAGGAGGTAATAATTATGTCATTAGGAAAAATAAATGGAACAGGATTAAATACGGATATTTTTAGAAATTTTTATCAGGGTCAGGCTGCTTGGCCGAAACCAGAGCCAAAAGAGGTAACTCTCGTTGAGTTTAATACTGATTTATTGAATCCCCCGCCTCTCTCCCTTGGTGTTTTCAATAGGCCATTCAGCGAATCAGAACTTTTGTCTGCCGAAACAATTTTTCCAAGCACAACGGAAGGAAACCAAATTGACGCTAACGGGATCAATCCGTCAAAAGCGCTAGCGGAACTGGTGGACACTAAAAAGCAAGCACAGCTACCAGTACAACAAACACAGATCATGGAAGAATCGCCCGATAAGATCGATGTTGTGCCAGAAACTGTAAGGCCCGCGGTCAATTTAGGTTTAAATTCTGTGCCGGAGTATGGTTTTAATTTTTATTCTACGAAATCCGGGTTTAGTTCTTATTCACCAACCACTACTACCGACGAAGGAATGGACGCTATAGGAACTGTGGGTTCCTTGACTATACCGTTCAATCCGCATAGCGATGGCTCTCAGGTAAATGGCTCATTTACTATTCTCGGCAAACAGGGATTGAGACTGGATGGCGGTTACGCCAATAAATATTTTTCCGCCAACGGTAATTTCAGCTATTTTTACCCGGAAAGCGCTCGTATTATAGGTCTGTCCGGCAATGCTGAGGGCCGAGCGAATGTGAATGACATACTGGGAGATCTCTTCGGATTGAGTTTTGTGGACAGGATACCTGTTCAAATTGATTTGCTGGGGAAAGGCGGTTTTGGCTATACCAAGACTAAAAAAAGAGCCGCTATACATCGCTCTACTCCGCGGCGTACAGAAACCCCGTCAGAAACGGATTCCCTGCCAGGCCTGGCCGCAAAGCTGAATATTCCGCTGTCCGCTTTGGAAACAGCAAGCGGGGTAGGCACAGCCCAGCAGATTGAGACTAATAATTATTCTCTGGCGCCGGACAGCCAAAACGCGCCTACGCCTATCATCGATAAGAATTATTCTGATTTGTTAAATGAGGTGAAAACTTATCTGAAGACCAATGATAATGACAGCGCCGAATCATGGCTGAAAAACAAGCTGGCCGGAAAAAGCGTAATAGTCATTACCGATAAAGGCGCCACTATAGGTACTGGCTCCTTGGACGATCTGAATATTAATTCGGAAGATGTGGCTGATCTGCTGGCCAGCGGCGAGCTGGAACAGAACGGGGATCAATATACAAAATATGCTCTGAGTAATTTTAAGTATACATTCAATGTGCCGCCGAATTATACCTGGACTGAATACGAATATGTGGCTGGCAATTATGAAGATACTGGCGAGGAAGATGTATTTACTGGCAATTTATTTTTTGGTCCGGATGTGAGCTGGACACCGGAATTCACATTTGAAGATGGTCCGCTGGAGAGACTTGTTCTCAACACATCTTTAGGTTTTTTACTGGGTGGAGCTTCTTATCGTAGATCCCTCAGCGGCCTGGACAAGTATAAAGAGATCATGGAAGCCGGCGGCACGTTGTATACCAACCTGGAAGATGGTTCACGGATAAAGGAAACAGCATCCAGCGGTATTCATATTGGCGATCAGAAATTCAGCGCTTTATTGGGTGATCTTCACGGCTTGATCTCCGCAACCGCCATCTTCTCTTTTAAAGGCGAGGCGACAGTCGGTGTGGAAAGCGGAAAGCAGTTTTTGTTCAGCGGTGATGAAGGTTTTACAGCAGCCCCCTGGGTTAAATACTACGCGGGATACACGCAGCAGCTTAGCGGATCGTTGTTTAAAAGTGTTGGCGCAGATTTTTCGGTAAAACAGCGCTTTTTTGACGGCGGTGAAACCAGCAATTTATACAATATTGGTTTGAGAGGACAAATCAGTGATATAACTATAGGAGCAGCTGTAGGCGGCCAGAAACTTGGCGACAAGGTGTCCGTTGGTGTTGCGGTCCCCAATCCAATTGATGCCGGCGGCGTAGCTAAGGTTGAATTGGTCAGCCAAAAAGCAAATGGCGGCGAGCGGGAGACAGCAGTGACCCTGAGCTACGCTCATACCTTTGGCGTGTCTGCCAAAAATCAGCCGACGCAGGGAAAACAACAGGCGCACGGCAGCGGCGACGCAAACGAAAAGCTCAGCGATATTTTGGGCGGGTTAACCACTCAGGTCGCTTTGAAGCCGGGCAATGACCGCAAACGCCGCAAGGACGGAACCTGGGAAAACAACCAGTATATCGACATTGACAGGAAGGGTTTGTTTAAGGAAAACACGCCGATCATACAAGCCTTGGCTAAGGCCGGCTTAGATATAAACAATGGCGATTATAAGATAGTGCACAGTATCACTGGCGATAGAATTCGGATCAAGGTTTCAGCTATAAACAAGTTGGAAATCGCGCCGGCTGTTTCTGCTTAACCAATCGTTCTTTTGAGAACGAGCATAGAGGGAGGAAAAGGGCATCCTTAAACGGATGCCCTTTAGAAAAACTTACGACGCGTGGAAAGTTTCGATGAAAACAACGGGATTATCAGTAAGCACGCAGGCTATCAGCGTTTATCCAGCCCAAACTCGCTGTGAATGGATTTGACCGCGCGTTTTAATTCTTTTTTCTCGATGATGCAGGAAATTTTAATTTCCGAGGTAGAAATCATTTGAATATTGATCTTCTCCCGCCCGAGAGCCGCGAACATCCGCGCCGCCACGCCCGGAGCGCTGGCCATGCCGATGCCGACCACCGAAACTTTGGCCACATCTGTGTCACCGACCACGCGGCAGCCGTCCCAGCCGCGGGCTTTTTCCTCGGTCAATTTCAAGGCTTTAGCGTAATCATCATTGCTCACCGTGAAAGAAATATCGTTTTTCTTGGCTTCCTCGTGGATGCTCTGCACAATAACATCGACATTAACTTTGGCGCCGGCCAGCGCGCTAAATAATTCCGCGGCCATGCCCGGCACATCCGGCACGTACAGCAAACCGATCCTGGCCACATCGTCATCCGCGGCCACGCCTGAGACCGTATCTAATTTTTCTCCCGCCATAGTGATCAGCGTCCCCTGGCCTTCTTTATGGCTATGCTTGACCGCGATAGTCATATTATTTACCTTAGCGCACTCGACCGCGCGCGGGTGCATCACGCCGGCGCCGAGGCTGGCCAGCTCCAGCATTTCCTCATGAGAGATCACGCTGAGCCGCCGCGCTTCCGGCAGCACGCGCGGATCTGTTGTATACACGCCGTCCACATCGGTATAAATCTCGCAAACCTCGGCCCGCAGCGCCGCCGCGATCACCACCGCCGAAGTATCTGAACCGCCGCGGCCGATAGTCGTAACATCGCCGCGCGAATCCAAACCCTGAAAGCCAGTCACCACCACGATTTTTCCCGCGCGCAGTTCCTGCTTGATCCGCTTAGCGTCAACACTGATAATTTTACATTTATTATGATTGTCCTCGGTGCGGATACCCGCCTGCCAGCCGGTCAAGGAAACCGCCTGACCGCCCTGCGCGATGATCGCCTGCGCCAGCAGCGCGGCGGATTCATTTTCGCCGACCGACACCAGCGCGTCATACTCCCGCGGATCGTAGACGGGAGCCAGCTTTTTTATTTTGGTGATCAGCGCGTCAGTGGATTGCCCCATCGCTGAAACCACGGCGATAACCTGATTACCGGCGGCCTGCGCGGCCAAAACTTTTTTGGCCACATTTTTGATCTTATCTATAGCGCCGACGGAAGTTCCGCCGTATTTTTGGACAATTAAAGCCATGTTTACTCCATTAAAACGGGGAAAATTATAACACAAACTTTTTGCCGCCGCGCCGGTCAATTGCCAGCCATAACTTATTCTGTCTTTTTGAGCTGGTTCTTCGCACCAAATCCTTGACCAGCGTTAGGATAAACTCTTGAAATCCAGCGTCCAGTTTTTTGACCAGACTGACTATCTGCAGCTCAAAGGCTCTTTGCCGGAATTTATTTTTATCCAGCGGCGTGTCCGACAAGTCATTAAACCACCAGTCCATGCTCACGCCATATTTTTTACTGATCCGCAATAAAGTTTTTAAATGCGGTAAGCGGTGGCCTTTGAGAATACGGTAAAACTCGCTTAAATCAATATCCAAACTATCCGCCGCCGCCTCGTTTGTCTCATCGCTGTTTTTACGCAAAAACTCCATTTTTTTACTAATCAGTTTTTTTAATGTTTCACTGCTTATTTCACTGGGCATTTGTCCACCTTTTACTGGATTGCTGACAAAAGTCTAAGCATCGCTTATTCTCTTTATAATAGTCATTAGTCCATTGTATTTTAGAGGATTATTGACATAATACCGATCGTCTGTTATCATTAGCATAATGGTCAAAGTTCTACTAAAAGATGGAATATTGACATAAGCGAAGGGGGGATTTTTATGGCAGACGATTACACAGATAATTATGACGGCATAGCAACAGGACAGCCGCTGTCCGCGCAGAAAATGACGGACGCGCTGAACACCAGAGAAAAGGTGGCCAATAAAAAAGATACTATCAGCGCTAGTTCTACAGAATACCCGTCGTGCAAAGCTGTTTCCGATAGTCTGGCCGGGGTGAAACTACCTATTGGCACAATACTGATGTACGATGGTTATAACTGGAAGGACAATGAAACTATGGTCGGCTGGTACGCCTGCGTCGCGGCGAACGCCGGTCGGGGCTGTCCAAATCTAGTGGGCAGCTTTATCAAAGGCGTCGGCACTGCGGATCCTCATGCCGCCGGCGGCAACAGCGGCAATGCGGTGACTATCGGCGCCAATAATTTGCCGACGCACACGCACGGCCTATCCGGCACGCTTACCACAGGCGATCAAAGCGCTAACCATACACACAGCATAGCGCATGACCATGCCGCGTTTAACTCCGTAGGCGCGGGCGGTCATACGCACACCGTTTCTATGAAAATCAGAGGAGGATCGGGCGTCACCGAATTCTTTAGCGGCTGGGGCACAGAAGCAACCTGGGATGATTGTCAAAACGTCACCGGCGTACGCTGGAGCGCGCCGTTTGCCACATCGAATCCCGGCGATCACGTGCACAGTATCGATGTCCCCAACTATACCGGAAGTTCTGGCAACAATAGCGTCAACCATACGCACGCCATTGATCTCACCAATAAAAGCACCGGCAACAACACAACCGCGGCGAACCAGCTCAGTATTGAACCGCAGTCTTACGCGCTGATCTATATCAGAAGATGCGTGTAATATTCTAACTTCAGGCTGCGGGGTCGTTTTTTATTTAGCCAACAGCCAGTCTATAATATTGAGCGCGTCAATGCCGTCTTGACTATAATCACGCCGGTCAGCGGTTATCAATAGTTTTTTAGCAGGAATGCCTCGGAAGGCGAAAAGTTCGCGCCGCAAAGTCGCCTCACTGTCAATAGTGTAAGCCACTTGAATATACTCCGTTTTACCATTTTTATTTGCCACAAAATCAATTTCGCTGTCGCGTTTCACACCAATATTAATAGTGTATCCGCGCGCAATCAGTTCATTGGCCACCACTGTTTCCAGCCGCGCGCCCCAATTAAGGTTGAGCGCCGAACGTTTTAATTGCAGCAAGCCCAAGTCCGCGACATAATATTTTTCCAGAGTGGCAAAAACATTTTTACCTTTTAGGTCATAGCGGTTTACTTTCCTAAATAATAACGAACCTAAAATATATTCAAGGTGATTGTACAGCGTCTCCGCTGATACCTTACGGCTCTGCGATTTAAGATATTTAGCAACGGTATGGGCGGAAAAAATGCCGCCTAGATTGTCCAGTAAAAATTGAATTATATTGTCCAGCAGATTGAGATCGCGGATTTTAGCGCGCTGAATAATATCGCGCAAAACAATTGTGTCATAAATATCCTGCAAATATTTGCGCGTGTCATTCTCGGTCTGATAAACAAAACGCCCCGGCAGTCCGCCCCATTTCAAAAAATCCTCAAAAACGTCCTGCTTGTCCTGGCCGTTTTTTATCCGCATAACTTCGCTAAAAGTAAAAGGCGTAACAAAAAACTGGACATAGCGCCCGGACAAATGCGTCGCCAATTCACCGGATAATAAATGCGCGTTGCTGCCGGTAATAAAAATACTCAAATTGCCGCGCGCGCGCAGAGAATTTACCGCCAGTTCAAAATCCTGAACTTCTTGAATTTCGTCAAAGAACAAAAAATATTTTTCGTTCTTGTGTACGCGCGCCAGAATATGCTTGTTGAGGACGTGAGCAGTTTTTAAATGCGCAAATTCTATAAACTCAAAATTGATCGCTATAATATGTCCGTCGTCAACACCTTTAGCGCGAAGTTCATCAGCAATCTGTTCCAGCAAAACAGACTTGCCGGAACGCCGAATACCAATAATAACCTTGACCAAATCGGTTATTTCCCAAAAGGGACGCACTGGTCGTAAAAATTGCTCGCGTTTTAACATCGCCTATATATTAAAATAATACTGTTATTTTGTCAAGTTTTATATACTATACCGAAAAAAGTCATCATTCTTGTATGTTTTTTACTAGTATAGTAGAAAAAACAAGCAAATATTTGCGTAAAAAGCTAAAATTATTCTAATACGCCAGCAGTTCCTCCAGCTCCGCTTTGGTGATTTTCTTTTCCGCGGCAACGTCGCTGGCGATGACCGCGTCGATGAGCGTCTTTTTCTTTTTTTGCAAAGCGAGGATCTTTTCCTCGACCGTGCCTTTAGTAATGAGCTTGTAAACAAAAACTTCTTTGGTCTGGCCGATGCGGTACACTCTATCCATCGCCTGCTGTTCCACGGCGGGATTCCACCACGGATCGTAAATGATCACGTAATTAGCCGAAGTCAGATTGATGCCCACACCGCCAGCTTTGAGCGAGCACAAAAAAACCGGAGTTCGCGCGTCGGCGTTAAACTTATCGATCAGCTGCTGGCGGTCTTTGGTCGCGCCGTCGAGATAAGCATATCTGATCTTTTCCTCGTCAAGATATTTGCGCATGATCGAGAGCATTTCCACAAACTGCGAAAAGACGATCACCTTGCTGCCATTTTCCAATATCTCCGCGGTCAGTTCTTTAAATTGATTGAACTTGGCCGACTCGACGATCAGCCGTTCGTCTTTGACCAGCGCCGGGTGGCAGCAAACCTGCCGCAGCTTGAGCAGGCCGGTCAAAATATTGAGCTGCATTTTATTGATGTCCGTCGTATGCAGCGCAGACAGCAATTCTTTTTTCTGCGCCTGCAAAACTTTGAGGTACAAAGCCTCCTGCTCCGGCAGCAGTTCGCAGAAAGAATCGATCTCGTTTTTTGGCGGCAGCTCGGTCAGCACTTCGGCTTTGGCACGGCGCAGAATGAACGGGTGGATTTTTTTGCGGACGCGCTCCGGTTCGCCGCTGTACAGCGCCCGAAAAAAATTCAGCGAGGACAAAAAGCCGGGCATGAGAAAATCAAAAATCGACCATAATTCGGCCAGACTATTTTCGATCGGCGTGCCGGTCAGCGCCAGACGCCAGCGTGTTTGCAGACATTTAACCGCTTTGGCAATGCCGGTCTTGGGATTTTTGATGTACTGCGCTTCGTCCAGCACGAGATAATCAAACTGCTGTCCGGAATAATGCGCCAGATCATTGCGCAGCAGAGCGTAGGAGGTGATCACAATGTCATGGCTGGCGGCTTCTTTGACTTTTAATACCCGGTCGCGGCTGCCGGACAAGACCAGCACTTTTAAGTCCGGCGTAAATTTATTGATCTCGGCCACCCAGTTATAAACCACGGAAGTCGGCGCGACGATCAGCGCGGGACGCTCCAGCCGGCCGGCTTGTTTCAAACCGGCAAAAAGCAGCAATACCTGCAGCGTTTTGCCCAGGCCCATGTCGTCGGCCAAAATGCCGTGAAAATTATGCCGGTGCAAAAAATACAGCCAGTTAAAGCCGTGCAGCTGATAAGGGCGCGGCTGCCCCTGCACGCCGTTCGGCAGCGGCGCGGCGGCAATGCCGGAAAAATTTTCCAGATCGGCCAGTAGCGCCTGCAGTGAAGCGTCCACCTGCGCGCTCATCTGCGCGCGCACGCCAGAGTACAAATAATACAGATCGTATTTGCGCACCTGATATTTGCCATCCGTTGTTTTTCTGCTGCGGCCTTCCAGATAACTCTGCAAATAAGTAAATTCCCGCTGCGGCACTTTGATCAGCGAACCGTCACTCAAGCGCACGTATTCTTTGTTATCCGCGATCAGTTTTTGGATCTGCGCGTGCGTAAAAACATTGTCCTTGACTTTGTACAGCGGCGTGAAATCAAACCAATCAATACCGGAAGACTGCGTGAAAGCCAGGTCGACATTAAAAGTCTGGTCGGCGTAAACGAACTGCTCCAAATGCTCGCCGAGAACTTTTAAACCGATATTCCGGCGCAGATTGGGAAATTCATAAGTCATAAAATCCACAAAATAATCATGCTCAATAAAAAAACGCTTTTGCTTGGCCGTGAAATGCAGGTCGCCCAAGTACACATTCAGCCAATCCTCGCTTTTTTTGTCGCGGCGCAGATAATAAGCCTGCCCCGCGCTCTGCACCTCGTAAAAATCCGCAGCGTTGTCCGCGCGGTACTCCGCCCGCGCCGGCAGGCCGTAATCATAGGACAATTTAATTTCCAGAACCTCTCTAGTTTCTTTGACGATTTCCAGCACCGGCGTCGGCGGCCCGGCCAGCACTGAATTTTTAAGCTCGCGCAGAGAGTCCGGCAGCTCGATCGGCAGTCCGCGCTCGGTCAGTACTGGCAGGCAGTCCGCGCTAAACTGCAGAGCTGCGGCCCGGCTTAAATAAACCGCCCCGCCAGCCAAATATTTATCCAGCACGCCGGCGATAAAATGATCGAGCTGATAAATTGTGTTCTCCCAGAGCAAAACTTTATTTTTTTCTCCGAGCAGTCTGGCGTTGTCCGCGCGCAAAATTTTCTCGCCGCACCGCAAGAGGAACTCATAGCGGCCTTTTTTTTCACGGAACACGCCGCGTAATTCCGGCCCGGCGGAGCTGAAGCTCAAGTCTGTGTCGCAGATCTGCCGGCGGTCAAGCTTGGCCAGTAAATAACACAGGCGCGCCAGCAGTTTTTGATTGACGTAAAAACAGCCGCTGGAAATCGGCACACCGGCCAGAAAACTGATAAAAATTTTCTCCGCGCGCGGCAGACGTCCCTTGGGCACGTCGCGCAAAAAACGAAAACTCGTATCGGATAAATCGACCGCGACCCGAAAGCTGCCGTTTGACAGGGTCAGCGCGTAGCGCAGACGCAGCCAGGGTTTTTCCGGTGGCAGCTTGACCTCACCTGGCAGCAGCTCGTGCAGATAAAACAAAGCTTTCTCTGCATACTCCTTGCCGATCAGATAACGGCCGTCTTTTTGCGGACACATCAGCAAAATATTCAGCAGCAGCTGCTCGGGCAAAGAGATCCGCTCGCGCGGCACATCACGAACATTTTCCACGTCCTCGGAATCGTAATGCAGCTCGACGCTCAAAGGCTCGAACCGCACATCATAAGCAAAAAAAATGTTGGGTTTGACGCGCGTCAGCTCTCGAAAAAAATCAAGCATTAGCCTGCCTTAGATTTAAAATAAAGGCTTATTATAACATAAAAAACCAGACCATTAAGAATTGATGAATAGTTTAAAAAGAAACCCCGATCAACTCATTGGCCAGCCACGAGCCGTCGTCGACTTTCTGGTAAAAGCGCACAAAATGATGCGGCGCGGCCACCGTGTAATACAGATAATATTTGTCCGGCGCGAACAAACCCAGCACGCCATCGACAGCCAATTCCAATTTGTAACACTCAAATTCTCCGGCCGGAACTTTTATTTTTTCCTTGCCCTGATACACCGCGCGCAACGGCAGGACATTGCCGTACTCGAACATATAAACATTCATTACCACCTTGTCTTTTTGCTCAAAAGGAAAACCGCTCAAAGAAACCAAAAAAGCGTAACGTGAATAAACATTGCCTGGATTTTTGGCGGTCAGGTTAATATTTTTGTCTTTGTGAAAAAAATTAATTGTGCCGTCGGGGCTGGCCGTAAAAGATTCTATTAAATAACTGCTCCGGTCAGAAACATTATACCGTTCGTCAGAAAGTGTCGTAAAATCAGAATAATTCAGCGTCACACTGTTGCGATAGGCTGGTCTGTTGCGGAAGGAATCGCCTTCGTAGGACTCCACATGCCAGTATTTTTGACCACCGGATACAACCGTGGTAATGTAAATATTCGCCGTGACGAATCCGGTTTCTTTATTGATGTAGTCGCGGATTTGATAGGTGAATTTCGGCGGCAGGCCGGAAAGCGCGCTCGACAGCGGCGGTAGTTCTGGTTCGCGCGCCGCGGCCAATAAAAACAAACTAAAAAAAAGAAACGCTTTTTTCATTTATTATTTCCCCGCAAAAATTTTTGAGCCTATTCTTACCATATTCGCCCCTTCCTGCACAGCGACCGGATAATCGCCGGACATGCCCAAACTCAATATCTCCAAACCATACGGCGCGGCGTGCAGATCATAAAGCCGCTTCATTTCCCGAAAATATGGTCTGGTCAGTTCTTTGTCCGGCAGGTCAGGCGCCAGGGCCATGAGCCCCAGCAGCCGGATATTTTTCAGTTCTTTACAGTATACCAGCAGTTCCGCCAAAAGTTCCGGCGCCGCGCCGGATTTTTGCGGCTCGCGGCCGATATTAACCTGCAATAAAATTTTCTGGACTTTGCCGATTTTCGCCGCTTCTTTATCTATGGCCGCCGCGGTTTTTGCCGAATCGACGCTCTGAATGATCTCAAAGATTTGCACGGCCTGTTTGACTTTGTTCGTCTGAAGATGGCCGAGCATGTGCCACTGCACGGGATATTGCTGGTATTGTTCCGCTTTCCGCGCGGTAGACTGCACTTTGTTCTCGCCCAGCACAAAATGTCCGGCCTCCAGCAATTCCCGCACCTGCTCCGGCGCGGCGTATTTGGTCACAGCGACCAGCTTTACCGTGCCGAGTTCTTGGCGAATATTTTGCAGATTAGTTTTGACTGGCATTTGTTTAATTTTCTGTTTTTACAGTGCTTTTCGTTAAAATATAAACTTTTCCCATAATTTATTTTCCTTTTTTTAAATCTACTTTAATCTGCCGTACGGCAGCCAGCAGCGGCGGAACATCATTACGCAAAATCAAAAAAACTCTCTCGGCATCCACGTCAAAATAATGATGAGCGATAACATCGCGCATCCTCATAATATCTTTCCAGGGTACAACAGGATATCTCGGCAACAACTCACCGCCAGTACGTTTATCCAGGTTTTTAACAGCCTCACCAATCGCCAATAGGTTCATATAAACTCCGTCCAAAAGCAAAACACCCGCTGGTGTACGCAGGAAATCATTAGCCGAAGCATAACTTTGGGTCTGTTCGATAATCAGCGACAAAGAATTTTCTATATTGTCCAGCAATTCAACAATCATTTGCTTGTCACGCATACAACACTTCCTGCTCTATCCGTTGGACGAAATGTGGTTTCAAATTTTTATGCTTGCGTACAATATCGACCGGAATGTCAAAAAGATTTTCCAGCTCTTCCAAAAATCTAACATTTTGTGAAAGCGTTAAAGCTGGGCCTTCATAGTATATATCCACGTCAGAATCATTAGTCTGCTCTCCGCGCGCCACCGAACCAAAAATACCAATACGCTTGATATTATATTTAGCCGCGTGCTGACGCTTAAATTTCCGCAAAAGCTGCAAATATTGTGATGTGTCACTCATTATTTAATAATACAGCTTCTCTGCATCAGCCGCAACGCCCATATTTAGCCGCGGTGCCAAACTGTACTATATTTACAAATTATGTCCGACCGACATAGATTTAATTTAACATTTTAAATGTTATAATCCAACCAAATTATGGACAAAACTAATACGGATACTTTGGCCAGATGTCTGGGCGCTCTGGAGCGTTCTTATATTTTGCTGGAGCAAAGCGAAAAAGATTCTATAGACTACGAAATGTACCGCAACTCACTGGTCAAAAGTTTTGAAATGACGCTGGAGCAAAGCGGCAAACTTCTGCGCAAAAAACTTACGCCCTATCTGGCCAGTAAAAAAGCGGCTGACGCGCTGACTTTCAAAGACCTATTCCGGCAGGCCGGACTGCATGGCCTGCTGGCTGCCGATGCCATCGCCCGCTGGCTTAATTATCGGGACAACCGCAATGACACCGCGCACGATTACGGACAGGATTTTGCCGAACACACATTGGCTTTGATACCGGAATTTTTAACCGACGTCAAAAATCTAAAAACGCTTATCGAAAATGTCTAAACTCTTTCTCCCGCCGGAAACACTGGAAAATATCCGCGCCATAATCAAGACAAAATATCCGCAGGCCACGGTCTGGGCTTACGGCAGCAGAGTGGACGGCACGGCACACGAGAATAGCGATATTGATCTGGCCATTAAAGATTTCGGACAGCCTGATGGTAATATTTTAAAACTCCGCGC
>JAIRWS010000071.1 GCA_031268855.1 Candidatus Margulisiibacteriota bacterium
GTCCCCCACCCACTCATGATCTCTGTGGGTGGGGGGGGCCCCCCCCCGGGGGGGGGGGGGGGGCGAAATTTTAAATACTTCCTGAGCACATAATAAATCTTCTCCCTGCCCGGCGCCCAAATCCAAAACAGTGCTGTACGGCATCGCTTTGGTTAGAAAGGCCTTAATCTGCGGCCGGCCAAACAACAAATCGCCCGCCGCGCCTATTTTTCCAAGTTTGTATAATAAGCGATCCCGCTGCATAGAGAATATATAATAACAAAACAAAAAGTAATTAACAAGATAGAAAGAAACTAAAGGTAAAAAGCGGTCAACGAAAATCTCCCTTCCACAATCGCCAATTATCGGCAAACATGGTAAACTTAATAAATTCGACCAAAAACACGAGCGAGAAAATGCCTAAACGCACAGACCTCAAAAAAATTATGATTATCGGCGCGGGGCCTATTGTCATCGGACAGGCCTGCGAATTTGATTACAGCGGCACACAGGCCTGCAAAGCCCTCAAAAAAGAGGGCTATCAGATCGTGCTGGTCAACAGCAACCCGGCGACGATCATGACCGACCCGGAATTTGCCGACCGCACGTATATCGAACCGATCCGCCCCGATATTGTGGCGAACATAATCGCAAAAGAACGCCCCGACGCCCTGCTGCCGACCGTCGGCGGACAGACCGCGCTCAACTGCACGCTGGAGCTGATGAAACTGGGCGCGCTGGAAAAATACAATGTTGAGCTGATCGGCGCGGGCATTGAGGCGATCCGTAAAGCCGAAGACCGCAAATTATTCAAAGACGCCATGACGAAGATCGGTCTTGACATGCCGTGCTCCAGAGAAGTTTATTCGCTGGAAGAAGCGCGGGAATTCATTAAAACTATCGGATTTCCGGCGATAATCCGGCCGTCTTTTACGCTGGGCGGCACCGGCGGCGGCATTGCCTACAACGACGCCGACCTGGAGCGCATCGTCAACAACGGCCTCGACCTTTCGCCGACGCATCAGGTACTGCTCGAGGAGTCCATTATCGGCTGGAAAGAGATCGAACTGGAGGTCATGCGCGATCTCAAGGACAACACGGTGATAATTTGTTCCATAGAAAATTTAGACCCGATGGGCATACACACCGGCGACTCCATCACGATCGCGCCGGTGCAGACGCTGACTGATAAAGAATACCAGCGCCTGCGCGATGCTGCTGTTGCCGTGATGCGCGAGATCGGCGTGTCGACCGGCGGCTCCAATGTGCAGTTTGCCCTGGATCCCCAATCCGACCGGATCTGCATTATTGAAATGAATCCGCGGGTGTCGCGCTCCTCCGCGCTGGCTTCCAAAGCCACCGGTTTCCCGATAGCCAAGATCGCCGCGCTGCTGGCCGTGGGGTATACGCTCGACGAAATACCCAACGACATCACCAGAGTTACGCCGGCGTCTTTCGAGCCGACGATCGATTATGTCGTGGCTAAAATCCCCCGCTTTGCTTTTGAAAAATTCCGCGACGCCGATGACACGCTCAATACGCAAATGAAATCTGTCGGCGAATGTATGGCTATCGGCCGGACTTTTAAAGAGGCCCTGCGCAAAGCTCTGCGTTCGCTGGAGATCTCCGCGGTCAAATGTCAGGACGAAAAGATCGAGGAAAAATTGAGCCGGCCCAACTGCGAGCGTATCTGGTATCTCCTGCACGCTTTCCGGCGGGGTTATACGGTCGCGCGCGCGCAAGAGCTGTCGCGGATCGATAAATGGTTTTTAAATCAGCTGCGGGAGCTTGCCGCGGAAACGCCGGAGTCGCTGGCCGCTGAGAATAAGGCGCGCGGCGTCAAAGGCGTGGTCTACAAAAAAGTGGACACCTGCGGCGCGGAGTTTGAGGCGCAGACACCGTATCTCTACTCGGCCTACGAGCAGGAGGATGAGTCCGCGCCGACCGGCCATAAAAAGATCGCTATTTTAGGCGGCGGACCAAATCGTATCGGTCAGGGTATCGAGTTTGATTATTGCTGTGTGCACGCGTCTTTTGCCCTGCGGCAGGCCGGCTACGAAACCCTTATGATCAACAGCAACCCCGAAACGGTGTCCACGGATTACGACACTTCCGATCGGCTCTATTTCGAGCCGCTGACGCATGATGATGTGCTGAATATTGTGCGCAGCGAGAAGCCGGACGGTGTGATCGTGCAGTACGGCGGGCAAACGCCGCTGAAGCTTGCCCTGAAACTGGAAGCGGCGGGCGCCAAAATTATCGGCACCGCGCCCAAAAATATCGATGTGGCGGAAAACCGGAAATTATTCGGACGCCTGATCGACCGGCTGGGCATTAAGCAGCCAGCGAACGGCGCCGCCACGTCCATAGAGGACGCGATCAAAGCCGCCAATAAAATTTCCTATCCGGTCATGGTGCGTCCCTCTTATGTGCTGGGCGGCCGGGCGATGGAAATAGTTTATGACGAGGAAGGCCTGAGGCATTATATGAAAACCGCCGTTGAGGCCTCGCCGGAGCATCCGGTCTTGATCGATAAGTTTCTGGAAGACGCCATAGAAGTGGATGTGGATGCTATTTCTGACGGCGCCGAAACCCTGATCGCCGGCGTTATGGAGCATGTGGAAGAGGCCGGCATTCATTCCGGCGATTCGGCTTCGGTTATCCCGACTTTTTCGCTGCCGCCGGAAATTCTGGACACTATCGAAAAACACACCGGAGACATGGCGCGGGAGCTAAAGGTAATCGGCTTGATGAATATCCAGTATGCGGTCAAAAACAATGAAGTATATGTGCTGGAAGTAAATCCGCGCGCTTCACGCACCGTGCCTTTTGTTTGCAAAGCCACCGGCGTGCCCTGGGCCAAACTCGGCGCGCTGGTCATGGCCGGGCAGAAAATCAAAGACCTGGGTATAACCAGAGTTATACCCAAATACTGGTCGATCAAAGAAGCGGTGCTGCCCTTTGCCAAATTTCAGGGGCAGGATGTGCTGCTCGGCCCGGAAATGCGCTCGACCGGCGAGGTCATGGGAATTGATGAAAATTTCGGCATGGCTTACGCCAAGTCGCAGATCGCCGCCGGGGAAAAACTACCGGAGCCCGGGCAGAAGGTTTTTATTTCCGCGCACGATCCGTACCGCGGGGAAAAACTACTCTGGGCGGCGCGCAAATATAAGGAGCTGGGGTTTGAAATAATCTGCACCAGAGGCACAGGCGATTTTTTGCGCGAGAACGGCGTGGAAGTCGGCGTGATTGCCAAAGTGCGCGAGGGGCACCCCAATATTATTGACGCGATAGCCAATCATGAGATCGGCCTGATCGTCAACACGCCGTCCGGTAAAGGCGCGCGGCAGGATGATTATTATATCCGGCAGACCGGGTTGCGCTACAAAACCATGTGCGTCACCACTATCGCCGCGGCCATCATGGTGGCCAAAGGACTGGAAGCAATGCTTCACGGCAAGTTTGATGTCAAGGCCTTGCAGGATTATCATAAAGAGAATTTGTCCAGCTATAATTAACGCGAGCACAGAAGTTCAGAATTGCTAAACAAGGGATTTAATCAGGATTGTTTAGCGCTGCTTGACGGCTAAAACTTCAGCCCCGGCAAAGCATTTTTCAACGCCTCTTCCGCCTGTTTTTTGAGCTGGTCTGTTTGGCTGTTTAGCTGATCTTCCAATTCTTTTTGCCTGGCCTCAATTTTGGCTTTCTCGCTGTCCAGCGCGGCCTGTTGCGCGGCCAGAGTGTTTTGCAGGATTTCCTGCTGTTTTTGCACGACGCTGGCGGCTTCGTCCCGTGCGCCGCCGAGCGCTTTGTCGTACTCAGCCAGCAGCTGCGCTTTGGCGCTCTCTATCTGTCCGCTGATCTCTTTGTCCAAACGGGCTTTGATGAGCGCGTCGAGATTGGTGGTCAGACGGATGTCCGGCGCGTCAAGACTGCCGCCCAGCAGCACGTCGACGCGCAGCTCCGGCGCGCTGGCAATGGCTTCCGCGGCGAGTTTGGCCAGGCCGTCCGCGGCCAGCCGGGCATACTGCAGATCGCGCCCCAGAAAAGACAGCTTGCCACTCAGCTCCCCGTCCACAATATTAACGGACGCTTCCAGTCGCCCCAGCCCGCCGGTGATCTGCAGAGGTATAACGCCGGTGTCCCAGAATTGCGCGCCGGTCAGGTCATAACCAGACAGGACAAATTTAGACACCGCGGCGCCGCTCTCGCCGCGGTGGTCGAGCGTGATATCAATATCCAGCAGCGACTGCGGGCGTTTGGTGAACGCGCCTTTGATCTTGAGCAGCGTCGGCCGGCCGAGAATGTCCGGTTCGCTGGCGATGTCGTTGACGTAGCCGCTGTAAGTTAATTCATTGGCCGTGTCCTGCCCGCTGACGCCGCTCAAACCCAGACGGCCGAGCCAAAAACGCGGCCGGGTTTTATTGTTCGGGAAAATCACCGTCGTGCCCCGCAATCTTTCTTTGGCCGGCCGGGCGGGCGTCTTTTCTTTTTTGGCCGGCAGGTACTTTTGCGCCAGCGCCAGATAATTCTGGCCCAGGTCGAGCCAGCCGCCGATCTTCGGCCCGAGCAGCTCCTGTCCCAGCGCGCCGAGATCATAATTGTCCAGATTTAAAGAAGCCATTAGATTAGCAAGATCCGTCTGGCGCGTCTGATCGAGATAGGCCAGATTTTTTTGCGCTTCCCGCAGGGCCGTCTCGCCGGCTTTTTTATTGGCCTCCAGCGTGCCGATGATTTTCTGCAAGCCCCGCTGTTTTTCCTCGACAAGATTTTGCAGCTTCTGCAAATCGGCCGGACTGGAAATACTTAAACTGCCCAGCTCATCCAGATTTAACGCGGCCAGTTCTTTGGACACGTCATAAGCGGCAATTTGTTTTTGCGCGTCGGCCAGCAGTTTTTCATTTTCTTTTTGCACACGGGACGCTTCCGCTCCGATCTGAGGTGGCGTGAGCCGGAAGGCCTCCTGTACCGCCGCGGGATTGAGCTGCAGGTCTTTGGCCAGCTTGTTGAGATCGAGCGGCTTTTTTTCCGCCGCCACTTTTTGCTTTTTTTGCGGCAGCGCGCCGGAGGTTTGGCGCGGCGTGCCCAGCCGAATATTATCGATAGTTGCCTGCGCGATATTTACCCGTTTGTACAATAACTGCTCCACGCTCAAATCCAGCCGGAACGCCCCCACCTCAAAAAGATTGGTAAACGGCGCGTTTTTATTCGCCGCCTGGATCCGCCGAATGTCCAGCCGCCCGCTGAACGGATTGAGCAGAAAACCGCTGATCTCCGTTTTTGCGCCAAAAGCCGCGGCGCCGGCTTTTTCCAGCCCAAATTTTAACAGCGGGTTAAAGCCGAAAATGACGGCCAGAAGCAACACCAGAGCGGGCAGAAGTTTTTTCCAGTTCAGCATCAGGGCTTCCTTATAAAGAGGCTGCGCAGATTAAAAAGATTAAATCCCGCGGCGATACCGGACACCAGTTTGTTCCGCAAAAATTCCTCGACTTTGGCCTGCAGCTTGCTGCCGCGGTATTTCAGTGTCAAAGATCTGCACAGGAAAACCGCCGGCACGGTCAGAACGAGGCCGAGGAGAGTATTGCCCATGACGATCGTGTTGTTAAATCCGGTGAACGGCAGGAACGGCAGATTGTACAGGCGCGTCCACAGCCCCTGCAAAAAATCCGCCTGTAAAACGGCCAGACCCAGCGGGTGCGCCAGCCAGTCCAGCGCGAAACCCAGCGCGCCGAAAATCAGCGTGGCTAACAGAGCGGTCTGCCGGTCGTTGCGCAGGGCGAAAACCAGCAGGACGATAATGACGCTGTTGAGGCTCAAGGGCAGCAGCCCCAGGAACATGCCCAGCACAAAGCCCGCGGCGATGTGGCGGATGCGCCCGCTGCTCAGGGTGTCGTGGTATTTTTTCAGCAGTTTAAAAATATTCAGCATAGCGGGTAAAAGTATACCGCAGATTTGACCAGCCGCGCTAGCGTGGTATAATATGACTAGTCTGACTGGTCAGAAAGGAGATATTATGGCGGATTTAAAAATCTGGCAGCTGCAGGAAGCCAAAGCAAAATTCAGTGAGCTGGTGAGAGCGTCCGCCGCGGCGCCGCAGGAGATCTCTCTGCGCGGCAAAAATGTGGCGGTGCTGTTGTCCAACAACGAATACGAAAAATTGGTCAGCGCCAATAAGCCGAAACAAAGCTTATTTGAGCTTTTGCAAAATTCACCCTTTAGAGGCGTGGAGCTGGATTTGCGCCGCAACAAAGACCGAACTATGCGAAAAATAGATTTTGGGGAGTAAGGCGTGAAATACTTGTTTGATACAAATGTCGTGTCGGAATTGTATAAGTTGCAGTGCGATCCGGCTGTACGTGATTTTGTGCAAAAAACTCCGCAAGAGGACACCTGCCTCAGTGTGGTTTCGGTTGGTGAAATTGTCTATGGCATCAAAAGATTGTCCGACAAGAAAAAGAAACTCAGCCTGACTCTCTGGCTAAATCAGCAAGTCACGGAATGGTTTAAAGACAGAGTATTGCCGATAACCGCAGAGGTAATGACCGAATGGGGTATTCTCTGCGCGGCGCAGCACAGGACATTGCCTTTTATGGACAGCCTGCTGGCGGCGACGGCGCGCGCGCATCGACTGATCCTCGTGACCCGTAACGCGCGGGATTTTCAAGGTCTGGATGTCGATGTGCTGGATCCCTGGGAAAGCTAGGGATAGCTTATGCTTATGATATAATTCAATTCACCTATGGAATTAAAATTAAATGAATTAAAAAGAGCTGTAGCTGCTTTGCAGCGGGCGATCGAGATAACACAAAAAATAGAAGCCAATCCCGCCGCAGAGCCAGCTGAAAAAGAAACCTTGCGTGCTGGCGTGATACAGGCTTTCGAGTTTTCCTATGAATTGTGCTGGAAAATGCTTAAACGCTGGCTGGAAATCAATGTCAGCCCGGATATTGTCGCCGGAATAGTACGCGTAGAGCTTTTTAGGCGCGGCGCGGAAAATTTATTGATTGACGATGTTTTGAAATGGCTGGAGTTTCACGAGGCGCGGAACAAAACTTCGCATCTATACGCTATAAAAACGGCGGAAGCTGTTTACCAAAAAGCAGTGGAGTTTTTGCCGTATGCGCAGGCTTTGCTGGAAAGACTGGAGAAACGCCGGTGATCGCGGTAAGCGAGGATGAGAAACGGCTCATTCAGGATATTTTGCGTCGGCATGTGCCGCAGGCCGAAGTGAGGGTTTTTGGCTCGCGGCAGAAAGGCGGACACAAAAATCATTCGGATTTAGACCTGGCGCTGGTCGGCGATTTTGACGATGGGAGCCTGTCCGCTCTGCGCTGTGAATTTGAGGAATCCCGCCTGCCCTACCGGGTGGATGTGCTGGATTATCGTGCGCTCTCCACGGAATTTCGCCAAATAGTAGATACCGAGTATACGCTTTTTCCTCTGTAAACCTTACGCCAAATTGGTCGCTGAGAGCCTGTGGGAGTGTTCGTAGACGCTACGTATCCGCAAAGGATACAGGCTCACCGTCCACCGCTCCCTGACTGTAAGCCCGTTAGGGAGCTTGTCGAAGTCTGGTGGCCGAGCTTCGGACGGTGAGCGGAGTCGAACCGTCGAAT
>JAIRWS010000072.1 GCA_031268855.1 Candidatus Margulisiibacteriota bacterium
TATTTGTAACGTGCCATAAACACACCCCCTTTTTAAGTAACTACCAATATGTTTACAGTTATTTCTTAGACAACTAATTAACCTACTCAATTGAGTAGGTTAATATCTTACCACCACTCTGTAAGATGTCAAGCAAAGGTTACTCGCTAGAGTAGGAATGGAACGCTATGGAAAAAACGCCAAAAGAACGTTATTGGGCAGTGCTAGATCCCAAACTAAAGCGGCTAGGCCAGCGCATCGAAAAATTCAGAATAAGAAAAGGATTTGCCACCAAAGAAAGTCTGGCTTTTACAGCCGGCATCAGCATTTATTATTACTACCGGATGATCAAAGGCACCGCGAATATTTCGCTCTTGCAGTTAATTAAAATTTGCGACACGCTGAATATCAAAGCGCGGGATTTGCTCGATTTCTAAACCAGCAGTTTATTCAAAATATCTCTGACCGCCGCGCCGTCGGCTTGACCACCGAGTTTGCCCAGCGTGGTCTTCATTAACAGGCCGAATTTGCTTTTGTCTTTGCCCAATTCGCCGATCGTAGCCTGCGCCGCCGCTACGATCTGTTCGGCGGTTAATTCCGGCGGCAGAAACTCCCGCACTATCGCCAGCTCCGCTTCTGTTTCAGCAGCGATCTCATTTTTGCCGGCCTTTTTAGCCAGCTCGATAGCCTCGGCCAAAGTCCTGGCGTAACCGCGAAAAAGTTTCTGGCTCTCCGCCTCGCTGATCTCGCCGCGCGCGTTGACATCGAGTATCCTGGCTTTGAGCATACGCGCCACCGCAAGCCGCCGCTGATTTTTTTCTTTCATCGCTGTTTTGATTTCTTCATTTAATTTTTCGACTATGGCCATAAAGCCTCCTTACAGTACTATTTTAGTATAATCCGCTGTCTGTTTAAACAGGCGGTCAATTTCTTTCAACAAAGACAGATAGGCGTTTTTTTGTTTTTCGTCTTTATCCATCACTAAAATTTTCGCAAAAAATCTCTCGATCGGCGCGACGAATTCCGGCGCCGCGGCTTTCCGGCGCAGCAGATCCAGCAAAGTTTTGGCTTCCGGTTTTTGCAGCAGGCTTTCTTGCGCCACGGCCAAACCGTCCGCCCGCTGCGCCGCAATATTATTGACGCGCACAGCCGCTTCGATAAATTTGCGGTCTTTTTTCCGCTCAGCCACCAGCGCGGCATTGGCAATGGTCTGGAAAATATCTTCACAGTCCACCGCCAGCGCCGCCTCAATAACGTCATAAGCATAGCGCATTTCCTGCAAAACATTTTTCAGGCGCAATTTAAAAAATTTTAAAATGTCTTTTTGCAGATCTTTTTTAGCTTTCAACAAATCCAAAGCCTGCGCGATCAGCGCCGGTAAATCGACATCCAGTTTTAGCGTCTGGATCAGCGTCACCACGCCCTGCGCGGCGCGGCGCAAAGCGTAAGGATCGGCCGAACTGGTCGGCAGCAATCCCGCGGCAAAACAGGAAACTACCGAATCCAGTTTATCCGCGACGGCTACCGCAACGGAGATCAGGGAAACGCCGCGGACATCCTCGCCGGCATAACGCGGCTGCCAGTGTGCAAAAACAGCCGCCGCAACTTCCGGCGCTTCTCCAGCCGCCGCCGCGTAATAACGCCCCATAACGCCCTGCAGTTCGGGAAATTCGTAAACCATTTTGGAATTTAGATCCGCTTTAGCCAGCCAGGCCGCGCGAGACGCCAATTTTTTCTGCGCCGGAGTAAGTTTTAATTTATCCGCCAAATATTCCGTCAGCGCAACGATCCGTTCGATTTTTTGATAGATCGTGCCGATTTTTTCCTGATAAGTAACTTTTTTTAAACCCTCGAGCATTTTTTCCAGCGGTGTTTTTAGGTCTTCCTCGTAAAAAAATTTAGCATCCTCCAGCCGCGCGGTCACAACTCTGACATTGCCGCTGAGAATATTGGCCAGCGACTTTTCGTTTACGTTATTAGAGATCAGAATAAAATATTTGGTCAGCCGCCCTCGCGCGTCGAGCAGCGGAAAATATTTTTGATTTTTCTGCATGGTCGTGATCAGACATTCCTGCGGCACGGACAAATATTTTGCGTCGATCTCCGCCAGCGCCGCCGCCGGACATTCGTTAATAAATGTCACTTCATTTAAAACCTGTTCGTCCAGCGCCGCCCGCAGTTTATGCTCGGCTTCGATCTGTTTGATCTGCGCGGTGATCATAGCGCGGCGCGTTTGCGGATCGGCGTAAACTTTATGTTTCTCCAGCGCGGCCAAATAATCGCCCGGCCTTTTGATCTCTATTTCCTGATTAGAAAAAAACCGGTGGCCGCGCGAGAGGCGTCCGGAACGAATGCCGGCATACTCAAAATCAATGACCCGCTCATTCAGCAGCGCGACAAACCAATGGATCGGCCGGATAAACTGCACGGACAAATCGCCCCAGCGCATGGCGATCGGCAAATGCACCGTGGTGTACAAAGCGCCGGACAAAAACTCCCGCAAAATCTCCTCAGCCGCGCGGCCTTTTTTATCCTGCGCCGCATAGAGATAAGCGACGCCGCCGAAATCTTTTTTCTGAATGTCCTTTTCGTTCAAATTATTTTTCTTTAAAAACCCCGCGCCAGCCGGAGTGAGCTGACCGTCCGCATAGGCGGCTTTGACCGGCGGGCCTTTTAATTCCAGGCGGCGGTCAGCCTGACGTTCAGCTAAACCTTCGAGCAAAACAGCCAGACGTCTATCCGTACCGTAAACGGACAATTTGTCGAAACTCAAAATATTATCCTGCAAAAGTTTGCGGAAAACTTTATCCAGATTATTCAGCATTTCCCGCACAAATCTGGCGGGAATTTCCTCTGTGCCTATTTCTAATAAAAAGTCCGCCATAAACCTTCCTCTATTTTCTTCTCAGCAGCGGAAAACCCAAACGTTCCCGCTCCGCGACATACATTTGCGCGCACTCTCTGGCCAGATCACGAATACGACCAATGTAACCGGTGCGTTCCGTCACCGAGATCGCGCCGTGCGCGTCCAGCAGATTAAAAGTATGCGAGCATTTTAGCGTTTGATCGTAGGCTGGTAGGACGATCTTATTGGCCAGGCAGCGCGCGGCTTCTTTTTCGGCCAGATTGAAAATCTGCAAAAGCATCGCCGTGTCCGAAACTTCAAAATTGTACCTGGACTGCTCGCGCTCGTTTTGCAGATAGACGTCGCCGTAAAGCACGCCGGCCGCCCATTCCACCTGATACACGGAATCCTTGCCCTGAATAAACATCGCCAGCCGTTCCAGACCGTAAGTTAATTCCACCGCGACCGGCTGGAGATCCAAACCGCCGCATTGCTGAAAATAAGTAAACTGCGTGATCTCCATGCCGTCCAGCCAAACTTCCCAGCCCACGCCCCACGCGCCGAGCGTCGGCGACTCCCAGTTGTCCTCGACAAAACGAATGTCGTGCTCCTCCGGCACAATGCCGATCGCGCGCAGACTGTCGAGATACAGATCCTGCGCTTCCAGCGGCGAAGGCTTGAGGATCACCTGATACTGAAAATAATGCTGCAAGCGGTTGGGATTTTCGCCGTAGCGCCCATCGGTCGGGCGGCGGGACGGCTCCACGTAAGCGACATTCCACGGCTCCGGCCCCAGCACGCGCAGAAACGTCGCGGGGTTCATTGTGCCAGCGCCTTTTTCTATATCGTAAGGCTGGAGCATCAGGCAGCCTTTGGCCGTCCAGTACTCATGCAAACGCAAGATCATTTGTTGAAAATTCATGCTGCCAAAATTTTAACATTAAAAGGCCGTTTTATGTAGCGTGTGGATAAGTTGCGCAGTTATTTTTCGCGCTGGCGCTGCGCTTATGCATCAGGAAACAATGACTTCAGAAATTCTAAAACCTTCTTGGCTTGTTTGACTGCGCTATGCACATCTTCCTCTGTAATATGGATCTCCTCAGGATGCCTCGGCTGAACACTATATTGGTCTAACTCAATACAGGCCGATTTTATCAAATTATTATTTGGCACAAAATCTTTAATTTGCGAAAATAATTCTCTTAAATCATGCGTCCTTGGAGCCTCCGTATTATTGATAATCAAAATGCCTTTTAATAATTTTTCTACGGACTGCTGACAATGAAAACAAATTATTTCTTTGGGCAAAGGCCTGTGCCGCAACAGAAATTCAGCGCTGCTTAAATCCATTTCAGCAAAACGCAGCCATTCTAGAGACAACAACAAATCATCCATAGATAACAATCCCTTTTTCGGCAACTTTTCGCTCGATGGTATGCGCTGATTTCCGATATTGAAAGCGCGTGTTGGTATTAAGCAATATATCTATCGGCAAAGTTTTCTTATCCCATAAAGCAGCGCCAATTAAACGCTTGGCTTCCAATTGCCGGTACGGCGCGTCGTCTTTCATTACCACATAGAAATCCAGATCAGAATTTTCGCGCGGAGTACCATAAACATAGGAACCGAATAAATATATCTGCTTCACAGGCACAGTCTCAACGATAATTTTTTTTACTATCTCTATTTGTTCTTGAACTTTCTTGTTCATATTTTATTTTCCAGTTTTTTAAATTCCAGCGCGGATTTGACCGCTTTGAGATCCTGCCAGGTCTGCCATTTGGGACTGCCGACTTCCGACGAGGCGTTGCGCAGCAGATACGATGGATGAAAAATGATCAGCGCGTCCACGCCCTCGCAAGTCACCCATTTGCCGCGCGCTCTGGTGATGCCGGGCATTTCCTCGCCCAGCATATTTTTCATAGCCACCGCGCCGACCAGCACAATAATTTTTGGCCGCACCAGACGGATCTGGTCTTTGAGCCAGTGCATACAGGCATTGGCTTCCTCTCTCTCGGGATTGCGGTTGCCGGGCGGACGGCATTTGCAAATATTGGCGATGTAAGCGTCAGTGTCACGGTTGATGCCGACCGCCGCCAGCATTTTGGTCAGGAGCTGTCCGGCGCGCCCGACAAAAGGGATGCCCTGCTCGTCCTCGTCCGCTCCCGGCGCCTCGCCGATGAACATCAGATCGCACGGCGCGGGACCAACGCCGAAAACCACCTGCTTGCGCGCCTCCGCCAAACCGCAGGCCGTGCATTTCAGACATTCTGTCTGGAGTTCCTCGTATTCGGACATGAGATAATTTTAGCAAATAACCGGAGAAAAACCTATCTTAAAAATCGGTTGGCTGCGATACCTAACGGGGCAGGCCAAAATTTACTCTGTTTTACATACTACGAAAATATGGTATCATAATACTAGAAAATCTGGTATCGTAATACCAGAATTTATAGGAGAGCTTATGGCTTACTTTCGGCGATTTTTAACGGCTACTCTGGAAAAAACCCTGAAAACACGACCGCTGATTTATTTGAACGGCCCCCGCCAGACCGGCAAGTCTACACTGGCCAGTCATATCTCGGCCGGCCGGCCGATCAACTATTTGTCTTTTGACGCGCCGCTCGTCTTAGCCAATGTTAAAAACAATCCCGCGGCCTTCTTAAATTCGCTACCGCAGGATAGGCTGAATGTGCTGGATGAAATACAGCTCTGTCCGGAATTATTCCCCTATTTGAAGATTGCCGTTGACCGAAGCCGCGCCAAAAATAAATCCACCGGCTTATTTTTGCTCACCGGCTCAGCCAATCTATTGGCCTTGCCGCGGCTGGCGGAAAATCTGGTGGGACGGATGTCCGTCTTAAAACTGCTGCCTTTTTCCGCGGCGGAATATTTTCAGACAGACTATAATTTTGTAGAACAGTTATTTGCCGCCCGCCCGGTCTACAAAAAATACACCGCAGCAAAAATTGCGGACATTATCAAAAAGGCCACTTATCCGGAACTCGCTTTGCAAAAAAAACTAGATCGCCAGCGCTGGCTGGACGATTATCTAAACCTGCTGATCCAGCGCGATGTCCAAGCGCTGGCCGACATTCGCCATCCGGACAAAATACTGATCTTACTGTCCGTTCTGGCCGCGCGCGCGGGCGGATTGCTCAACAACAGTTCTGTCGCTATGGACACTGGTTTGGACCTTAAAACTTATGAGAAATACAAATCCAGCCTACTCAATACTTTTTTGATTCTTGAAGTCAAACCCTGGACTCCGCTTGCCAAATTCAGCAAACGTTTTGTCAAAGCGCCAAAACTTTATTTCACGGATACCAATCTGCTGGTTTATTTAATGAAACGAGAGCTAAACACGCTGGCCAATGATCCCGCGGCTTTTGGCCACGTTTTAGAAAACTTCGCAGCCACAGAATTACTCAAACAAATTTCCACCGGCCTGAACGTTAGTTTATGGCATTTTCGCACCGCCGACCACAAAGAAGTGGATTTTGTGCTGGAAAAAACCAACGGAGACATTATCGGCCTGGAAGTAAAATCCGCTGGCGCGGTAAGCAACAGCGATGCCAAAGGCCTGCGGGAATTAAAAAAAATCGCCGCGGCCAAATTTAAGCGCGGTGTAATTTTATACACCGGTCAAGAAATTTTACCCATAGACAGAGACATTTGGGCAATGCCGATCAATTGTTTGTGGGA
>JAIRWS010000073.1 GCA_031268855.1 Candidatus Margulisiibacteriota bacterium
CCCGCAAATCTAGAAATTGATTCTACGTAAATGCTGTCTGTATAATTTCTGTTTTTTATTCTAAAAAATTATTAGGAGGCATTTATGTGTGAAGAAATAAAAACAATAGGCGCTTATCAAACTTATGCGGCGCGGATCACCGGCGGTACGGCGGCTGCCGCAAGCACGCAGGCCAGAGTCACCGGACGTTACGCGGAGTTGTTCGGTAAATATGCTCTACGCACACCCAATGGAATTTTTATTAAAGACCCATCGCAGAATAATCAGATCGTTTCTGAAGGTCAGGCTTACTGGCAGGCGCTTTCCGCCGATCTGGCGAGGATCAATCCGGCGCAAGCCAGAACCTATCAGGATAATTTTGACGGCCTGCTCAAAGGCACCCAGCATATGATCAAGCTGGCTAAAGACTCCGGCAATCGCGGCGAATTTCCCGCCTGGAAAGTCAAAGCGACTGGCTCGTCGGTAACGCTGGATAGAGACTCTTACGGCCCGACCGCCAACTCCGCCGCGGATGCCGATCTGGACATAGTCCGTTCGCTGATCTACGCGCAGGATTTAGTCGAGCGCGGGGTCTGGACGGATCGCGGCTACGCCAAACTGCTGGATACTTTATTGCCCGCGGCGCAAAATTTATTCCGTGACCAAGGCGGCATCCGCGTGTTGCGTCCTTCGGAAGACTGGGACGGTTTTCATTTTACGGATTATCTCGATCCTGCCGCTTACAAAGAAATAGCGCAATATCTGACCAAGCGCGGACAAACCAGCGCCGCCGCTTTCTGGGAAAAGGCCGCCGTCGACAGCATGAAACTTTACGCGGAAGCCTTGAACGACACCGGAACTTTTCCGGCCAACATCAATATTAAAGTTCACTCGGCCAGTGATATTGCGGTGAGCGCCGCCAATAATACCAATATGTCGTATGACGGGATTCGCGCGCCCTGGCGTATCGCCAGATATATCATTATGTTCGCGGAAAATAACGCGGAAGCGCAGGCCGCCAAAAATGCTCTGGCGCTCGGCAGCCGCAACCGCTTCAGCCACACCTACGGCCGTGAAATGGACGCGGCTATGTATTTGCCATTGAGCATCGCACTTGGCGATACCGCCAGTTCTGATCTGTCCGGCAGGATTTTTAACGGCAGTATTGACTCGAACAAATATTTTGAAAATACTCTGGAGCTGCTGGGTTTGGTAGACGCGGTGTTTCCGCATCAGGTGGATATTAACGCGTCGGCTGCGTCTTCTGCTCCCGCTCCGGCAGCTCCAACGCCCGTGTCTCCTGTCAGACAGCCAGCGCAGGCAGCGGGCAGAGCTCCGGTCAATCTGCCTTCGAGCATCAGCAGCGGCTGGAGCAAAAATGTCACCTATAAAGTAACCAGCCCGAATATTTTATCCGTGCAGGGTAAACAACACGATGACAATGACCTTATAGGATTGGCACGTAATGTGCCACTCAACGGCGCGCAGAATTTACAGGTCAAAGTACGCTCTATCAGCGGAAATTTTCACTGGGGTATTGTGTTCGGTCTTTCTCTCGATGGGAAATGGGCTGAACCGGAAGAAACAAGTATTAATAGAGACGGGTTTGTAAATGGTAATTTGCGCGCAGGAGACATTCTGACTTTTCCGCTGAAAGGCTCCAGTCTGAATTCTGTGGAAATGAAACTCTACAGCGGTGCTAATTTTGAACTGGAATTTTGGCTGGAGTAATCCGAGCCGGGCATAGTCGAGACGCGGACTGACGGAACGTCCGCGTCTTTTACAAGAGTTTTTTCAACGCCGTTTTTACAGATTGATAGATAGATTTTTGTTCCCGCACGGCATTCTGGATCGTCCGCGTAAAATACGAACCGATCACCACCGCGTGCACCAGCGGCGCGAGAGCTTTCACCTGCGCGGCGCTGGTTATGCCGAAGCCGCCGTACACCTCGTGGTTTTCAGCCAGTCTGGCTAAAAACTTTTTGACATCCGCGGAAATTCTGGTTTCCGCGCCGGTCGTACCGCCGCGCAGCGAGATGTAGAGTTTGCGGCACGGCTCCAATAAACGCAGCCTGTGCTCCGGCATACCGACTACGCCGACCGGCACCGGCGCGATATTATTCTGCCGCGCCAGTTTGTAAAAATTTTCCTCATCTTCTATCGGCAAATCCGGCACGAGCAAGCCTTCCACGCCGGCTTTTTTCAGATCAACAACATATTTTTTTATGCCATAGCGGTACGGAATATTCGCGTAAGTCATAATAAATATTCTTTGAAATCCGGCGCGCCGCGCGGCGCGGATGTATTGAAAAATATCTTTAACTTTGAAACCGCCGCGCAGCGCGGCTTCGCTGGCCAGCGTGATCGCCGGCCCGTCCGCTGTCGGATCGGAAAAAGGGATCTGTATCTCCAGTATTTCCGCGCCGCCGTCCCGCAAAGCCCGCGCCGCCTCCGCAAAACCAGCCAGCGAGGGAAAACCCGCAACCAAATGCACCATCAAACGCATAAACGCCTCGTTTCTTGCCGCAAAAATTCTGTCCATTCTTTTTTGGACAATTCCGCTGCCGTAATAAAAATATCTTTATCCCCGCGGCCGGACATATTGATGACGGCAATTTTATTTTTGGGCAAACGCGGTATTATTTTCAGCGCGGCGGCGGCGGCGTGCGCCGATTCCAGCGCGAATAATAAACCCTCTGTCCGCGCCAGATATTGATAGGCTTGCAATGCTTCTTTATCGCTGGCTGTGGTAAATTCCACCCGGCCGGCCTCAGCCAGCGCGGCCAATTCAGGCCCGATGCCGGTGTAGTCCAATCCCGCGGAGACAGAATGAGTGGCTTCGACCTGCCCGTCAGCCGTCTGCACAAAACGCGATTTATAACCCTCGATAATTCCGATCGGACTCCGCGAGCAGATGCGCGAAGCATGCTGGCCGGCTTTTCGGCCGAGGCCGCCGGCTTCGACCGCGAGCAGCCGCACTTTTTTAGCGCTGACAAACGGCGCAAACATGCCGATCGAATTAGAACCACCGCCGCAGCAGGCGATTAAAAGATCCGGCAGTTTTTTTTCTCTTTGCCATAACTGCTGTTTTACTTCGCGGCCAATGATGCTCTGAAAAAACTTCACTATGTCCGGATACGGATACGGCCCCAGCGCCGAGCCGATCAAATAATGCGTGTCCGCGGCGCGCGCCGACCAGTTTTTGAGACAGGCGTTGACCGCGTCTTTGAGCGTGCGCGTGCCTTCATTGACGATATGCACCCGCGCGCCGTACTGTTTCATCAAAAAAACATTGGGCTGCTGGCGCGCCGCATCGACCGCGCCCATGAAAACCTCGCAGCGCAGCCCTAGCCGCGCGCAGGCCGCGGCCGCGGCCACACCGTGCTGTCCGGCGCCGGTCTCGGCAATGACATGTTTTTTGCCCATTTTTTTGACCAGCAGCGCCTGCCCCAGCGCATTGTTGATCTTGTGCGCGCCGGTGTTGGCCAGACCTTCCAGCTTGATGTAAGTTTTCGCGCCTTTCAACGCGCGCGTGAGATTTTCAGCATACAGGAGCGGCGTCGGCCGGCCGGCGTAATTGGCCAGCAGATCCGTATACTCCGCCAAAAAATTTTTGTCCTGTTTGTATTTGGCAAAAGCCGCGGCCAATTCGTCCAGAGCCGGACGCAAAACTTCGCCGACATACTGGCCGCCATATTGACCGAAATATTTAGGCACGCGCCACCTCTTTTAAGAACAATTTTATTTTCCGCGCGTCTTTCTGTCCAACGCTTTTTTCCACTCCAGAACTGACATCGACCAAACCCGGCCGAATTTTTCGGATCAGGCCGCGCACATTTTGCGGCGTCAGACCGCCAGCCAGCCATTGGCCGTGAATATTCTGATATTCTTTGGCTGGAATTTTCCGGCCTTTTTGCACAGACTTGGTTTTCGGCGCGTCGTACAAAGTAACCGGCGGAGCTTTTCTGCTGGTGTCCGTGCTGACGAGATACGCGTTGCCGGCCAAGCTGTAAACATCCGCCTCATTATATGTCTGCGCGACGTCAAGCAGACCAGCTTTTAACAATTTTTTTATCTGCGGCGTGACTTTCTTAACAACTACCGCTTTAAGCGTTTTGATATTCTTTACTTCACGCAGCAGCTTCTCGTTCGCACAGCGCGGCGACTCCGGCACAAAAACAAAACCAGCAACATCCGCACCGGCCTGCACCGCCGTTTCCACATCGGCTTTGTTCGTCAGACCGCATATTTTGACGCAAACACTTTTCTTTCGGGCGTATAGTTTAGTGAAAAAATTCGGCTTCTGCTTAGCGCCGCACCGGAGAGCGTTCACGAAATTCTGGACAGTCTGCGTTCTTTTGGCCGCCCTAACCGCCGCTTCGCCGATCAGCGCGGCGCGAAATCCCGCATTACCGATAATTTCCAGCAAATAGTCCTTAGCCACGCCGGATTCGTACACCGCTGGAATATTTTTCGGAAGATAGGCTTTTAAACGTAGCGGCTGGTCAGGCTGGATCTGAAAAGTTTTTAAATCGCGGGAGTTAAGGCCAACAGCGTCTGGCGGATTTTTCAGCCGCAAAATCCTTTGTAAAGACCGCAGGCTGTATGCTTCAGCCAAAACCTGCAGTTTGTATTTATGCGCTTCGTCGATCAGCTCCTGCAAAAGCCTGCCGGATAAAATCTCCGCGATCAGCAGCACCGCGTCCGCCCCAGCTTGATAGGCCTGCGCAATATCTGCGCGGCAAAACAAAAAATCCTTACGCAAAAAAGCACAGCGCGGATATTTTTGCTTAAGCTCGTACAAGTCCTGTAAGGAACCGCTAAAATAATTCCGCTCGGTCAGCACGGAAAAATTGCGGACGCCGGCAGCGTAATAATCCCGCGCCAGCTCCTCCTGCGAACAAACGCTGATCTTTTTCCGTGTCGGCGAAGAACGCTTGAACTCCGCGATGACAAAAGGTCTCTGGCCAAAAAAAGACACCAGCGGAACGGCGCGCGGCGGGAAAGCACAAAGCTGAAAACTGCGGCGCCGCGCGGCGACTATTTTATCCAGAATACTCATTAGAACAACCGGTCAACACAGCCGGCCAATTTAAGCTCTTTAAGATCGCGCAGTGTTCTGGCATAACCATCCGGAATAGTTTTTGCTTTGCTAAACAAATACAGTGCGGCGCCGGCATTCAGAGCTACGGCCGCGGCCAGCGCTTTATCCTTACGTGTCTTGACGCCGCCTTGAATGATGCGCAAAAACATTTCCGCATTTTGCCTGGCCGTGCCGCCGCGCAAATCTGCGCTCTTAAAACCGCGAATACCGAAATCCTGGGGGTCAAGTTTGTACGCCTTAATTTTTCCGGCGGCGGTCAGCTCGCGGACATGTGTTTTGCCGCAAATACTGATCTCATCAATGCCGGATTCCGCATGCACGACCAAAGCGCGCTGGAGTCCCAATTTTTTCAAAGTCTGGATAAACAAATCCAGCAGGGACGGATCGTAAACACCGATCATTTGGTAACCGACCTGCAGAGGATTGATCAGCGGCCCCAGCAGATTAAACACCGTGCGAAATTTGACTTCCTGCCGTACACGGCCGACATACTTCATCGCGGGGTGATACAGCGGCGCAAAGAAAAAGGCAAAATTATTTTTACGCAGGCTCTTTAAATTGGCTGGCAGATCGCCGTCGGTCTTGACCTGCAAAGCCTGCAGAAAATCAAAACTGCCCGAGGACGAAGTAAAGGCGCGGTTGCCGTGCTTGGCAACCGGCACGCCATAATGCGCGCAGACCAGCGCCGCCGCGCTGGAGATATTAAAAGTATGCTGCCCGTCTCCGCCGGTGCCAACAATGTCCAGCGCGCCGGGCATTTTTTGTCTGCTGGTCATTTTCTGGCGCATCGCCAGCGCAAAGCCGGATAGCTCCTCGGGCGAAATGCCTTTGACCGCGTAGCTGCCCAGAAAAGCGCCCAGCTGGCTGTCTGTCAATTCGCCGTCGGTTATTTCGTCCATGATCGTGGCTGCTTCTTTTTGCGTCAAATTTTCGCCGAGAGACAGCCTGCGCAACAGCGTCAATTTTTGCGAGCCGGCGCGTTTGTATTTGAGGAAATTTTCCAGCAGTTTTAAGCCCTGCGCCGCGCTGAACGATTCAGGGTGAAATTGCACACCCTCGATTTGGTATTTTCTATGGCGCACGGCCATGATCGCCTGATCGCGCGCCGCGAAAGCCGTGGCTTCCAGACAGTCCGGCATCCTGGCCGGATCGGCGGCCAGCGAATGATAACGCACCACCGTCAGACCCTGCTGGAGATTGCGGAACACACCACCCTCATCGTGCTGGATAGTGTCAGTCTTGCCATGAATAATTTGCTTTGCGCCAATGATCGCGCCGCCGAAAGCCGCGACTATCGCTTGATGTCCCAGACAGACGCCAAGTATTGGAATTTTTCCGGCAAAATGCCGCACCGCTTTGACGCTGATGCCAGCCTGCGACGGATCGCCGGGTCCGGGCGAGATTACAATATGCGTTGGTTTTAATTTTTCAATCTCGGGGAGAGTGATTTTATCATTGCGCACGGTCTTGACCGTCTGCCTCAGCATCTGAAAACATTGTGTCAGATTATAAGTAAACGAGTCGTAGTTATCGATCAGCAAAATCATAAACTCACTCCCAGAGCGCGGATCGTCGCGCGGGCTTTGTTCAAAGTCTCAGTGTATTCTTTTTCCGGCACAGAATCATAAACGATGCCCGCGCCCGACTGCGCGATAAATTTTTGGCCTTGGTGCAGCACAGAGCGGATCGTGATGCAGGAATCAAAACTGCCGTTCACATCAAAATAACCGATCAGTCCGGCGTAAGCGCCGCGTTTGACCGGCTCCTGTTCCGCGACCAGCTCAATCGCTTTGATTTTGGGCGCGCCGGACACTGTGCCGGCCGGGAACACGCTGCGGATAATTTCCGCGATACCGGCCTCCGGCCGTTTTTGGGCGCGCACTTCCGAAACGATGTGCATCACGTAAGCGTAACGCTCGATAAAAAACGACCGCGTTACTTTAACTGTGCCCGGCACAGCAACGCGTCCCGCGTCATTGCGCGCAAGGTCAATCAACATCAAATGCTCGGCGCGCTCTTTTTCATCAGCCAGCAGTTCTTTTTCCAGCGCGGCATCCTCACTGGGCGTTTTGCCGCGCGGCCGCGTTCCCGCAATCGGCTTGATCGTCAGCGCATCTCCCGACAATTGCACCATGATCTCCGGCGACGCTCCGAACAATTGAAAATCCGCAAAGTCAAAATAAAAAAGGTACGGCGAAGGATTTTCGCGGCGCAGACGGCAGTAGGCTTCAAAAGGCGGCAGCGGAGAATCAACTATCAACTGCTGGGACAGCACGCCCTGAATCAAATCGCCGCGAACGATCGCTTTTTTAATTTCCGCCACGCCGCGCAGATACACAGCTTTATTGGCGTGCAGGTCGGCTTGCGCGGGATAGACAGTCTGGTCTGGAGCGTAGGCGCGGTAATCATTGTCCTGAAGAATTGCCAGAAACGCGGCGATTTTGTTTTCCAAAGTCGTTCTGTCGGCGCCGATTGCGACAACATGCAGGTCGTCACGGTAATGGTCAAAAACGATAAAAGCCGAACCGAAAAGAAAACAGGCTTCCGGCGCTTCAATAGACGCTGGTTTTTCCGCAATCTTGATCGTGTCACAAAAACGGCAAAACTCGTAGCTCAAATAGCCAACCCCGCGCGCCGGCAGCGGGAACGGCAGCTCGGCGACCGTAATTTCTTCGCCTTTTGCCGCGACGATGTCCAAAAATTTATACGGGTCGGCATCAAGCAGACGATTCTGTCCGCCCACGGTTTCCATCACGCCCGCTTTAGTCAGAGACAGCCTGCTGCGGGCTTCCAGCAGGATAAAGGAGTAACGGCTCGCGCCTTCCAGAACAGCCGATTCCAGCAGAGCGATACCGTGCAATTTCTTGAACACGATAACCGGCGTACAGCTGTCCGCGCTAATAGTTTTGTAAACACACTGCATGAGTTCCTTCATTCCTTTTCATTCCTTGTTTCTATATATAGAAACAGAATAACATAAGCCGGGTGGAAAGTCAAAACTATTCTAACCGTGCTAAACTTTCGCTATGAAAATCGCGGTGGGCTTGAGCGGTGGCGTGGATTCGGCGGTGGCGGCGCTGTTATTGAAACAGGCCGGCCATGAGGTTGTCGGGCTCACAATGTCGATCTGGCAGGACAAACCGGAGTACAAATCCTGCGCGGGGGACGCTTGTTTCAGTCCGGACGAAAAACAGGATATCGCGCTCGCGCAAGAAATTGCGGATATTTTACAAATACCGCACCGCGTGCTGGACTGCGCCGCGCCATATCAAAAAATCGTGCTGGCTTATTTCCAGAGCGAATATCTGGCCGGCCGCACGCCCAACCCCTGCGTGTTCTGCAACAGCCAGGTGAAATTCGGCGTCCTGCTCGAACTAGCCAGACAGAGTGGCGTTGAGTTTGAGAAATTTGCGACCGGACATTACGCTAATATTGAGAAAATCAACAATCGCTATGTCCTGAAAAAAGCGCGCGACGTCCAAAAAGATCAAACTTATTTTTTATACCGCCTGAAACAAGAGCAGCTCGCGCAAATAATTTTTCCGCTGGGCGGTTTGACTAAAACTGAAGTGCGGGAAATCGCGCGGCAAAACAAGCTGCCGGTCAGCGCCAAACCGGATAGTCAGGATTTTTACAGCGGCGACTACAGCGACCTTATCGGCGCGGCGGATAAGACCGGAAATATCGTGGACGCGCGCGGCAAAATTTTGGGGACACATAACGGCTACTGGCATTTTACGATCGGCCAGCGCAAAGGCCTCGGCGTCGCGGCCGAACGCCCTCTCTATGTGCTGGACCTTAACGCCGCCAAAAACGAAGTGCTTGTCGGTTACGAGGAAGAGACTTTGTGCCGCGGCTTGGTAGCTGACAATATAAATTGGCTCATCGCCGAAAAACCGGAAAGAATGTCCGCGCGGATCAAAATCCGTTCGGCGCAAAAAGAATTTCCGGCGGAGATAATCCCGCGTGGCGATAACACTATCGAAGCGCGTTTTGCCGCGCCGCAAAAAGCCGTGACGCGCGGACAATCGGTCGTGGTCTATGACAGCGAGCATGTTCTCGGCGGCGGGATTATTAAGGAAGCCTTATGAACATTATCCTCAACGGTCAGGCTGCAGAAATTTCCGCGCAAAATGTGCAGGATTTAGTGGCTGAGTTAAAACTGGACAATATCGCGCTGGTCGCGGAGCATAACGGCAGTATTTTGCAAAAAGCCGATTGGGCAAAGACCCGGCTGCAAGAAAATGACCGCGTGGAACTGATCAAATTTTGCGGTGGCGGCTAACTATAAAGATTTCTCTGCAAATTATTGTTTATTCAACCAATGCTCGGTCCGCTTAAATTTTCAAGAAATTTTACTACAGCTTCGCTGCGCTTTAGCTGCGGCGACTGTAATAATCGAATTACTTCGTTATATGTTTCTCTGTCATCTTGCGCCAATTTGGTTAACTCATTTGAAACCTCTTGACCAACAGATTTTGGCGAAGTAAATGGATTCCAATCCTTTACGGATTTACCAATTCTCTCCAACATATTCATGACTATAGCAGCTGCTTTGGTGTTGTTCGTTGGTGCAGAGTTGCTTCCCGCTGGCAATGCCGCGGATGGATCAATCCAATTCCTATTTGGACGAATCGCCCCTCCCATAATTGTCTCCTAAAAATATTGATATTTGATTAAGTACAATTTTTATGCCAATTTTATGGACACTTTATCGCTAATTCTGGGCAATTTTGAGCAGAAAATGACCGAACTCAGGCAAGGAACACTCAACATTGAGCAGTTCGTTTGATCAAATATATTGCCGGTACTTCCGCAGCCAATTCTCTAAAATCACCAGCGTAAAAAGCCGCCGGCCATGATTAACGCCGCGCTGGTGCGCGCGCAATATCTCCAGCAAACCATCCTGCCAAAAATAACCGGACTGCGCCAGCAGAGAATCGCTAAATAAATTTTCCGCGTACTGTTTCAAATCATTTCTAAACCAGGCGTTGAGCGGTACACCGAAGCCCTGTTTTTGGCGCGAAATAATTTCACGGGGCAAATATTTAGCGGCGATTTTCTTGAGCAGATATTTGAGCTGGAAATTATGGATCTTGTACCGCGCGGGCAGACTGGCCGTGAATTCCAGCAGGCGCGCGTCGAGAAACGGCGAGCGGCCTTCCAGTGAATGGCGCATGGCCGCGCGGTCGGCTTTGACCAGCAGGTCGTTGCGTAAATACAGCTTGAGGTCGGTGTAAAGCATTTTGTCCACCAGATCTGCCGCAGGCGCATTTTGGAAAACCCGCAAAAATTCCTGCCAGCCGTCGCCGCGCGGCATCCGGTCTGTATAGAGTTTATTTTTCAGCGCGTCGTCAAAAGATAAATTGGCCTGCGCGTAACTTTCCGCGGCGCCGCTCAAAGACACCCGGCACAGCCACTTGAGGCGGCGCAGAAAAGAACGGCGCGCGGCATTTTCGGGCAGACCGCGGATAGCGGCGTACAGCATTTGCCGCAGAGGCTTAGGGATTTTGCGGAAAAGTTCTTGATACAGCAAGCCCTGATAACGCTCATAGCCGCCGAAGCACTCGTCACCGCCGTCGCCGTTGAGCGCGACTGTAACGTGTTCGCGGGTCAATTTACAAAGGTAATGCATCGGTATTTGCGAAGGGTCGGCATTGGGTTCGTCGTAACTGTCGATCAATTCCGGTATGATGCTCACCGCGTCAGGCGTGACCGTAAATTCATAATGTTCGGTGTTAAATTTTTGGGCAACGCTGCGCGCGTAAGCCAGTTCGCTGAAATCTTTTTGCGTGAAGCCAATGGCAAAAGTTTTAACCCGGCCGCGCTCGCTCATCAGGGCTGCGATCAGCGAGGAATCCACGCCGCCGCTTAAATGCGCGCCGAGCGGCACGTCGGAAATCAGACGCAAATTTACAGCCTCGCGCAAAATTTCCTCTGTTTGCGCCAGCGCGTCGGCAAAAGAAATTTTTAATTTTGGCCGGTAATCAAGGTTCCAATACTCCGTCATTTGCAGCCGGCCGCGCTGCCAGGTCATGGTGTGTCCGGCCGGCAGTTTATAAATATCCCGAAAAGCGGAGCGGTCAGACACGATATAATTGAAAGTCAAAAAATCATCCAGCGCGCGGAAATCCACGCTGGTCTTGACTTCCGGCTGGGTCAGCAGCGCGTCGACGCTCGAAGCAAAAACAAACGCGCCGTTGCCGTGATAATAGTACAGAGGCTTCTTGCCGGTCTGGTCGACAGCCAGAAATAAATTGTCCGCCGCGCTGTCGTACACCGCCAGCGCGAACATGCCGCGGAAATGCCGCACACAAGCCGCGCCGAATTTTTGGTACATCTTGAGCGCGACTTCCGTGTCGGAATGGGTCGTAAAAATTTCGTCCGCAAAATATTTTTGTTTTAATTCTTGAAAATTATAAATCTCGCCGTTGAAAACCAGCGTGAGGCTGCCGCAGACCAGAGGCTGATTGGCGCTGTCGGACAGGTCGATAATTTTCAGGCGGCGGTGGCCGAGACCGATCCAGTTTTCGCCGCGCCGTATGATCTGGCAGCCAGCGGCGTCAGGGCCGCGGCGGAACAGCGTGTCCGTCATCGCCCGGATTTGTTCCGGCGTGATTTCCCGCGCGCTAATTTTTCCCGCTATACCGCACATGAAAACAATCATACACCAGGCTGACAATCTTGAGCTACAACAAGCACGCGCAATTTTAATAACGAAAAGTTTGCCGTTAAGTAACAGCGTCGTTTAGTATATAGTAAGAATTTTTCCCGTTGCCCTGTTTGACAATAAATCCCAGCGTTGTTAATTTCTGAAAATCCAGATGCCGCGAGGCTTTGGCGCGTTTGGTCAGCACAGCGTATATTTTGTCGGTAATATAGCCTTTTTGTTTGATATATTTTAGGATTGTTTGATGCTGTTCCTTTAACTCATTTTGCGGATTAACCGAGATTTTTTGGATCTCCTTGCTGATTCTCAACAACTCGTCAACAATCCCGTCCGTAAAATATTCCAGCCACTCTGTAAAATCCACAGTTTTCACGGCAGTATAATAATTCCCTAAAGTCCCAACGCGGCTGAAATATTTTGTTACGTTATTGTTATAATAATTTTCAAAACTAAACAACTTAAAAGTGTTCAAGCCCAGCAAAGCCAGCAGCACTTTTGTAACCAGCCGTGCCGTGCGGCCATTGCCGTCAATAAAAGGATGGATAATCACAAACTGCTTATGAAAAATTCCCGCCAGCAGCAAAGGATCCAGCTCATCAAAATTGCTTTGCGCATAATCAAGCAATTCTCGCAGCAATTTCGGCACGTCCTGATGATCCGGCGGCCAATAAACAGTTTTGCGCAGTTTCGGATCATTCACAAAAACCGGCTCTTTTCTTAATCTGCCCAAGCGAAACTTATCCAGCAGTCCAGTCTCAACGGTTTTGTGTATTGCTAAAATAAAATCCAGCGTCGGCGCCTGACCGGTCTGAATATAGGCATTGGCTTGCAGCAGCGCCTTATTGTAATTGAGGACTTCCCTCTCACTGTCGCGGAGATTTTGCGGCATATTTTTAAGCAGGCGGCGCACATCAGTCAAAGGCAGCGGATTACCCTCGATGCTGGTCGAGGCATAAGTGGAAATTTCACGCGCGGTTTTTTCCAGGCGGGCAAAAACTACTTGGGGGAAATTTTTGTCATTTAGTTTCGCGTTCAAGACAGATACCTGCTTAATATTTTTGAGCAGCTGCGGCGTGATTTTATAACACGGCTTAAAAGGCATAGACGAATAATAGACGAATACTGGACGAAAGGCAAGCGGGCGGCGACACCCGCCTTACGGTATAACTTCCGCGACTAATGTTGTTTCCAGCGGCGTCAGGGCCGCGGCGGAGCAGCGTGTCCGTCATCGCCCGGATTTGTTCCGGCGTGATTTCCCGCATGCTAATTTTTCCCGCTATACCGCACATGAGACAATCCTAACATATAAATAATTGCCACTTAAATGATAGTATCATTTGATACTATCGTTATTTGGTATTCTGAAACTTATAGCGAGTGTTATTTTTATCCCCGCTTTTTTGTAATAAGTTTTGCTGGACTCCCTGGCTTAAATCGCGGCTGGCGGTAGCCGTGGAGATGGTTTTGAACAGCGTCAAATAATCCTTGCGCGAGAAATTATTTTTTTGAAAAACCTCGGCGGCTTTGGCCAAACGATCGG
>JAIRWS010000074.1 GCA_031268855.1 Candidatus Margulisiibacteriota bacterium
ATTACTTATTACCCCCCCCCCCCTCCCATGTTTTTAGCGTAAATACGCCAAAAATCCACCTCAAAACAAACGCGGAAAAAATAAATGCTCTGACTGGTTTTTGTTCAACGCCCGTCAATTTTGGCGGGCGTTCTTATTAAAACCGTTAGTATTGTTATGCTGTTTTAATTGCTTCCTTTATAATATCTATTAAGTATTGCGGCTTGGCCAGATTGCCAAATTCCTTGAATACCGCTGAAGATGCGACTAGCGCACGGCGGACATAAAGACTATTATCTTTAAATAATTCCCGATTTAAAGGAAAACCCTGCCGCTCGGCGAAATCACAGCAAAAACAAATAATTGCTCTAGTATTCCCTTCCCTAAAAGGATGAACTTTCCATAAAGCGGTAAGGTCTTGAGCAAAATTTTCAGCTTTTTGCTTGAGAGTTAGAGCAGGCCAATTTAGGGACTTCATTTTTTGGCAGGCTGTGCTGAAATCTTTCTTAATATTTTGGATCTCTGAGTATTCTACAGATAGGCCGCCGAGCACGGCTTCCGGTTTTTCGATGTTAATGATCCTTATTTTTCCGGCCCATTCATAAATATCTTGAAAAATAAATTTATGTGTTTTGCAGAGCAGGGTAAAATTAAAATCGCTATTGAGCGGGTTATCCAAAAGTTGTCTTAATCGCAAACTTGTATAGTCTGCTTCGATTTTTTCTAAAGCTTGTTCAGAGCGTTCGTCAAATAAATTAATAAGCGTTTCGGAGCCAGAATACAGATAAGGGTCGGCCATGTTAACCAGCTTTTTTTAGAACTTTGGCGCCTTTCATTCGATATTTTTTGTTCAGAGATTTTTCAATGTCAGTCAGGGTCATTTCGCCGGCGCTTTCTTTTTTGACCATTTCCATAAATTCAGGCGTAGGCTCTAGACCGTCCACTTTGATCAACCCTAGCGCAAAATTCCAGGCCGTAGTTTTATTCATTTTTACTGCCTCCAGTATGTAATTATAACATATCTGACACAAGTATAATTTTTAGAAAAAAGAGGAGGATGGGGCGTTAAGTAGGGCAACCTGTTCTCAAAAAAATTATACTCCAGCCGCCAAAATAATGTATAATACTTTCTGTTTTGTTACTATAAAGACAGGAAGTGATCGTGTGTCCGCTATACTTGCCGAACTTAAAAAGAAAGCTCAAGCTAAATATAAAAAAGTAGTTCTCCCCGAAAGTTATGATGAGCGCGTTCTTCAGGCCGCGGCTATCGTCCTCAAAGAAAAAATTGCGCGGGTCATTCTGCTCGGCCAGCCAGCTAAGATCAAAGAGCTGGCGGACAAGGCCGGCGCGGAAATTTCCGCCGCGGAAATTATCGATCCGGAAAATTACGCGCGCTCTGCCGAACTGGCCAGCCTGTACTATGAACGCCGCAAACACAAAGGCGCGACGCTGGAGGAAGCGCAAAAACTGATGACCACCGATCCGGTGTTTGCTGGCGCGGGACTGGTCGGCATTGGCGCGGCGGACTGCCTGGTCTGCGGCTGCGTCACGGCTACAGCCAGAGTCATCAAATCCGCGCTGTTCTGCATCGGCATGCGTAAAGGTATCGCGCTGGTGTCCAGTTATTTTATGATGGTCGCGCCGGATAAGTCTTTCGGCGAGGACGGCGTTTTATTTTTTGCGGACTGCGCGGTCAATCCCAATCCCGACGCCGCGCAGCTGGCGGACATTGCCAAATGCACGGCGGACAGCCTGCGGCAGATAATTGGCGCCAACGCCAGGATCGCTCTGCTGTCTTTTTCGACGAAAGGCTCCGCGGCGCATCCCGATGTGGAAAAAGTTACGAATGCGCTTAAAATAGCTAAAGAAAAATATCCAGAGTTAGACATAGACGGCGAATTACAACTGGACGCCGCGCTACTGCCGGCGGTCGGGCAGCTCAAAGCTCCCGGCTCGGCCATTGCCGGGCAGGCCAATACACTGATCTTTCCTGACCTTGACGCTGGCAATATCGGCTACAAACTTGTCCAGCGTTTTGGCAAAGCCGAGGCTGTCGGCCCCATATTGCAGGGGCTGGCCAGGCCGGTCAACGATCTTTCGCGCGGCTGCTCGGCGCAGGACATTGTCAACACTGTTATCATTACAGAATTACAGACAGAGGAGTAAACAATGGCTATTCTTTCGGTAAACTGCGGCAGTTCTTCGCTCAAATATCAGCTCTATGACTGGGACGCGCGGCAGGCGCTGGCCAGTGGCATGGTTGACCGTATCGGCCTGCAGGATTCCAATATTGTGCACAAATCCTCCGGCCAAAAGATCGAGCGCAAAGATAGCTGTGCCGACCACCAAACAGCTTTTCATCTGGTGCTGGATTTTTTGCTTAAAGAGGCGAAGCTCATTAGCTCGCTGGCGGATATCGAAGGCGTCGGCCACCGCATCGTGCATGGCGGCGTAAATTTTTCCGCTTCGGCGCTGATCGACGACGCGGCGCTGGCGGAAATCAAAGCCAATGCCGATCTCGCGCCTCTGCACACTCCGCCCAATGTCGTGGGTATTGAATCCGCGCGCGCGCTAATGCCGGACACGCCGCAGGTGGCGATTTTTGACACGGCGTTCCACCAGACCATGCCGGAGCGCGCTTACGCTTACGCGCTGAATTATGAACTGGCGCAAAAATATAAGATCCGCAAATACGGTTTTCACGGCAGCTCGCACCGCTATGTGTCCGAGCGCGCGGCGGAGCTGCTGGGCAATAAGCCGGATTTGAAATTGATTATCGTGCATATCGGCAACGGCTCCTCGCTCTCCGCGGTAAAAGGCGGCAAATGTCTGGACACTTCGATGGGTCTGACGCCGCTGGCTGGCGTGATCATGGGTACACGCTCCGGCGACATCGATCCGGCGGTGGTGCAGTTTTTGGCCGGCAAGACTGGCAAGCCGCTGGCCGAAATAATGAATATGCTGAATAAAGAAAGCGGCATGCTTGGCGTTTCCGGTTTTTCCGATCAGCGGGATATTTTGGCTGGCGCGGCTCAGGGTGATGCGCGCTGCCAGCTGGCTTTACAGATGCAGGCTTATTCGGTCAAAAAATATATCGGCGCGTATCTGGCGGCCTTGAACGGCGCGGACGCGCTGATCTTCACCGCTGGCATTGGCGAGAACAGCCCGGATTTCCGGCAGGCGGTCTGTGAAAACATGTCCGCGCTGGGCTTGAAGCTGGACGCCGCTAAAAATAAAGAACACAGCGGCGCCGAGCGTCTCGTCTCCGCGCTGGATTCGCAGGTCAAGATCTTTGTCGTCCCGACCAATGAGGAGTTTATTATCGCGCGGGATGTGATCGAGCTGGTCAGAGGGAAATAAATACATTCTATGGTTAATAATATAACAACGAATAGCAGCACGGTTTTTGAAAAAGCCAAAAAAATTGACGAAAGGGGCAATGAATATTGGCTGGCGAGAGAGTTTCAAGAAATATTGCAATATAGAGAATGGAGAAAGTTTAGCAATGTTGTAGATAAAGCTAAAGAAGCTTGTGTTAATTCTGGGCAGAAAATTCCCGACCATTTTGTCCGTTTGGACAAAATGGTCGCCATAGGTTCGGATACCCAGCGTGAAATAGAGGATATTAGACTTTCCCGCTACGCTTGTTATCTGATTATTCAAAATGCCGATCCAGCCAAAGAAATAGTCGCTCTGGGGCAAACCTATTTTGCCGTACAGACCAGAAAACAAGAATTGCTGGAAGAAACGGAATTTAAGCGGTTGGACGAGAATAAAAAAAGATTATATCTCCGCGCCGAAATGAAAAAGCACAACAAACAGTTGGCTGATGCGGCGAAACTAGCCGGCGTAGTGCAGCCTTATGATTATGCGATATTTCAAGACCACGGTTACAAAGGTTTATATGGCGGCTTGGGCGCGAAAGATATTCACGCCAGAAAAAAGTTAAAGAAAAGCCAGCAAATACTTGACTATATGGGCAGCACGGAGCTGGCGGCCAATCTTTTCCGTGCCACGCAGACTGAGGAAAAACTCCGCCGAGAAAATATCAGAGGTAAACAAAAGGCCAACATTACACACTATGCCGTCGGCAAAAAAATCCGTCAGACTATTAAAGAACTGGGCGGCGCCATGCCGGAAGACTTGCCAATGGCGGGTAGTGTGAAAAAGCTGGAAGCGAATAAACAAAATAAAAAGTTAAATTAAGCAGGGAGGATTTTATGCAAAGAAATCCGGCAGCGGCTATTCATGCACAATCAACAAATGCTGCGCCGGACGGTCTTTTTGCGCCAGCACATCATCCAATTTTCTAGAGCAGGAAAAATATTTGTTATGCCGCGCATCGTACACAAAAACATCCAGACCGTTGCTGGTTACTATGGCGGAACGTATTTTTAAATCTTGTAATTTGTTTTGTAATTGTTCAATAGTCACACCTTCTTGGCCGGACTTGCCGTGAAATTGCAGAAGATAGGCATTGCCGCTCCAGTCTACAGCCAGTACATTGTGCGAATAAATGTTTTTGTCCAGGCCATAAGGAAAGTAAATTTTGCTATGCTTTAAATCCAGTTCCCAGCGACGAGAATCTGGATAACAAGCGTACAGTCCGGACTCGAGATCGTCCTTATTAAATAAACCCTCTTTGTAGGGAATAGTGCTAGCCAGACCTTGCCGCGCTCTTAACAATTGTTCGGGCTTTTGCGAAAAATATTCCATGCCCAGAAAATGCTTTTCTCCTTCTTTATCTTTGACGTGCGGCAGTTTGACCAGATGCCGAGCATCTCTGCCGTCTTCCAAAAAGAAATACTCTGCTGGAGATAATCCATTGTTTGTTAGAGGTGTGTATAGATCCAATTTTGTGCCGTCTAATAATACTGGTCTGCCGGATACGGCAATATTTAAGTTAGGGAGAAAACTTTCTTCTGAATCTGGCGCTAATGAGTCTATGCTGAAATGTCCTGATGTATCCTGCATAAAAAAATAGAGCGGTTGGCCGTACCAGAGAGATCCTCTGGGCACAGGTTTGCGTTTAAGAACGTTTTGATAAAAGACTGAGTCGCCTTTTTGGTAGAAAAGATTAACGCCGCCCAGAACATAATATATGTCTTGAGAAAGAATGCCTGTATGCAGAAAAATAGTATTTAAATCCAAGACGCCTATGCCGCAGCCTAATTTTGCGGCTATGGTGTTCGTGTTGCTGGAAGAATTTACATCTTTCGGATATTTTGGGTCAAACGCTGACCCCAGCCGAAAACTTGTTCCACCTGGAAGTTTAATATAGGTAATAAATGATCCACTACTGGACAATATTATTCTGGTGGATAGACCAGCTATTTCTATCTTTTCAAAACCAGAGCTGATTATTTTGGTTTGCCATAACATAACTGCTCCTTAAACAAATATCATTATGCCATTTTTAACTATGGTTTTCTCGTTGTTTAGTTGCCATATAATCGCAGGTTTTAACTAAAAATTTATATATATTTTTATATAATTTCTATATGGATATGCTAATATAAAGTATGGGCAAAAAGGTAACTTTACAGAAAATTGCTGAAGTTTGCGGTGTGTCGATTTCCGCTGTCTCGGCCGCTTTTCATCGTCCGCGCTTCGTGTCGAAAACTTTGCGTGAAAGAATTATTCAGGTTGCGCATGAACTCGGGTATTTTTACAGTGCAGAAATTGCCACTATCGGCCTAGTTTTTAAATCTTTTCGCAATCATTTTCAAGATGCCTATTATAATGAAATCATCATGTGTATTCTGGAGAGGGCCTCTGAATTGAATTTGAATGTGCGTATTTTAGACGGTCTCGACATAGAAAATTATGCAAAGATTTATGACATTAACGGCTATTTAATAATCGGTAATGACTCGGCGGTACATATTGCCGCTGTGGAAAAGACGCATCAGCCATTTTTGCTGGTTGGCTGCACCAAAAATGGCACAGAAAAATACCGCCGGATTTATTCCGACCCTTATCAAGGTATGGTGGAATTAACCGAATTTGTCTGCAATTGTCGGCACCGGCGCCTCGCTGTGATCAATGCTGAAGCGGATGCGCTGGATTTTACCTGGTTGCGATTCAAGAAAGGTTTGGCTGATGGTTTGCGCCGATGTGGTTTGCCGGCGAATGCCTTGAAAATAGTTCCGGCCAGTCATCAGAATCTTGAAACGGCAGAAATTGTTTTGAATAAAATTCTTTCCATGAAACCTCGTCCGACCTGTATTATCTGTATTAATGATAGGTTCGCTTATCAATTATACAAGCTGCTTCGACATTACGGTCTGCAAGTGCCAAGAGATATTTCCTTGACCGGTTCAGATGGCATAGCGCTGCCGGGTTTAGAGTTTGATCTGTCTACTGTAGTTGATGATAGGCAGGAAATGGGACGGCGGGCTCTGGATTTCTTGTTGTCAGTACTACACAACGAGAAAGATTTAAAAAAAGATATAGTACTTAACAAAAAATTTAGGGTCGGTAAATCAGTGCGAAGATTAAGCAAATAATCCGCTTAAAAAAATATCATATCTTTAAAGAAAATGGTATAATTCGCCGGGTTTATTAGAATAAACGGGGGTCTTATGTCCAAACTTTGGTCAGGCCGTTTTGCGGACGTTACGGCAAAAGAAGCGCAAGATTTTACGGAATCGATTTCTTATGACTGGCAATTGTATAAGTACGACATTCAGGGGTCTATCGCCCACGCCGGTGGTTTGCAAAAAGCCAGGATCCTGACCAGCGCGGAATATAAAAAAATTGTATCCGGCTTAAAAATTATTGAAAAAGAAATAGAGCAGGGTAAATTCAAATTTGACGCGGCGCTGGAAGACATTCACATGCATATCGAGACCGCGCTGACGCAAAAGATCGGCGCCGCCGCTAAAAAACTGCACACCGGCCGCAGTCGCAATGATCAGGTGGCGACGGATATCCGCCTTTATCTAAAAGACAAAATAATTTTGTTGTCCGGGCAGCTCAGCTTGCTCTGCACGGCTTTGCTGGAACAGGCGGAAAAAAACAAAACGGTTGTTCTGGCCGGTTTGACCCATTTGCAGATCGCCCAGCCAGTGCTGCTGGCGCATCATCTGCTGGCCTATGTGGAAATGTTCTGGCGGGACCGGGCGAGATTGGCAGATGTTTTGCGCCGCGCGGATGTCCTGCCGCTGGGCGCGGCGGCTCTGGCCGGAACAGCTTACCCCATAGACAGAAAAGCCGTGGCCAAAGAGCTGGGTTTTGCCGCCGTGTCGGAAAATTCTCTGGATGCCGTGTCCGACCGCGATTTTTTGGTGGAATTCCAGGCCGCGGCGGCTTTGTTGATGGTGCATTTGAGCCGCCTGTCCGAGGAATTGATTTTGTGGAACAGCGCGCAATTCGGCTATGTCGAGCTGGCGGACAGCTACACGACCGGTTCGTCGATCATGCCGCAGAAAAAAAATCCCGATGTTCCCGAGTTGACGCGCGGCAAGACCGGACGCGTGATCGGCAATCTGCTGAATATCCTCACCGTGCTGAAAGGTTTGCCGCTGGCCTACAACCGCGATCTGCAGGAAGACAAACAGCCTTTGTTCGACAC
>JAIRWS010000075.1 GCA_031268855.1 Candidatus Margulisiibacteriota bacterium
CCGTAATATTCCTCCGGTATCACCGCCAGCCCCGCCGGATTGGAATATATAGAATCCACGCCAAAACCAAACGCCGTCCCGCCCAAAGCCAGCGCCTTCGCGCTCAATCCCGTGTGAAAAAAATCTTCCTTTATCCCGGCCAGAGAACAACCCAATAACAAAATAAGCGCTATAGCCTTTTTCATAAATTAGATCTCATAATTTAAATAAATTTCCCGCGGCTCCACGCCATGTTCCTGTTTAATGCGTAAAATCCGCGCAAAAGATTTTTCTATTCTTTCCTCGGAAAGCAGTTTTTTCCGCACGATATTTTCCACCACCTGCCGCAGTTTGCTAGACAACAAAGGATCATAATCACTATCTTTATTAGTTATTAAAATCAAATCCGCTCCGGCTTCGATAATTTCCAGCATTTCCGCCTGCAATTCCTCCACGCTCCGCCCGCGAACACTGACAGCGTCTGTAAGAGCGATATTGTCATAGCCCAGAGAGCGCAGCAGCTCATAGACCGCGCGAGATTTGTACGCCGGCTTTTCCGTGTCGATCTGAGGATAAACCAGTGTGGAAACCATCACCAGAGCGGCATTGTCGTGCCTGAGTAGTTCTTGAAAAGGCCGCAAATCCACTGTTTTATCATACAAATTATTTATGTCGTCAGGCCTGCCGCTACCGCGTCCCGGAAAATGCTTGAGCGCGCACAGTACGCCATTGTCTTGATGCGCGTCCAGAAACAAACGGCCATTCTCAATAACTATTTCCGCTGTCCCGCCAAAAGAACGGCTGTTGGCAAAGGGCGGCCGATCTACATCCACCACCGGAGCCAGATTTAAATTAAAACCCAGCCGTTGCAGATAAACACCAATATTCTTAGCCCACAATTCCCGGCCGGCCTTGTCGGCGGCAGCTACGGTCTGAGGTGACTGGAAATAGGTAAAATCCGTACTTTCATTTTTATACAATTGCAGCTGGCCGCCTTCCAGATCGACCGCCAGAAATGGCTTTAGTTTCGTCTCACCAGAATTTCCCCGCACTGCTTCCAGCAGCTTGACCGCTTGTTCTTCCGTCGAAAAATTTATGGGATTGCCATTCTCATCCTGCGTATAAAAAATATACCCGCCCCAGTTATTGCCGGATACAAAATCCGCAAACTCCCGCGGCGAACTGCCCTGGAATCCCAGCATAAACAGCTGCGTTAATTTCTCTTCCAGAGTATATTCCCGGCTAAATCCAAAAACACAAATCAAAAGGAAAAAAATGACCGCAATTTTTAGTCTCTTTCGCAAGAAGAATCGCTCCTTATTCTCCCCCTTGCTCACCTTTAGGAAATCTAATTACTTGATAATTATATTATGGTACGTAAAGTTTTGTCAAAAAGCGCTGGCCTAATCTTTTACCGCGCCGCTGGTCAGCCCTGAGACGATCTGTTTCTGTAGCAAAATAAACATGACCATCACCGGTATCGTGGCGACGGTCGAAGCGGCCATCAGCAGATCGTAGCGGTTTTGAAAATTGCCGACAAAAAGCCGGATGCCGACCGGAATAGTCATGGTGTGCGCGCTGGTCAAGACCCAGGCAAAAACCAACTCGTCCCAGGCCTGCAGGAAAATATAAATGCCTGTCGCCACAATGCCCGGCATGGAGAGCGGCAGGGAGATCTTGTAAAAGATCTGGAACGGCGTGCAGCCGTCGAGCGTGGCCGCTTCTTCTAAAGCCAGCGGTATGGAAGCAAAAAAGCCGCGCAAAATCCAAATGCTAAACGGCAGGAAAAAAGCGGCGTAAACAAAGACCAGTCCGGCCACCGTGCCTTTCATTGGGATACCTGTGGCTTCCGTGATCTTAATGAACATAATATACACGGGGATCAGCATCATCACGCCCGGGATCATCTGCGTCGAGAGCACGGCCGTGCTCAAAAAACGGTTGCCCGGAAATTTAAATCTGACCAGCGCATAGGCTGTGATCGTGGCCAGGATCATCGAGAAAAAAGCCGTAACGCCGCAAATAATAAAGGAGTTGCGCACATACAGACCAAAATCGATATTGTAAAAAAGATCAATAAAATTGCGCCAGAAAACATTGAAATAACCGGCTTTGTCCATAAGATAAGTCTTTTCCACTTCTTTAGTTTGCAGATTGTAAAGCGCCGCGCGGCCAACCGAGGTGGACACATAAACCCGCTCGCCCAGCGCCTGCGCGTAATTTACATCGGAATTAACGTACACACCTTTATTGATGAGCTTGCCTTTTTTATTGACATTGTCAAAGAGCGGCGCCGTCACATCCTCAAGATGCTGTCCGGTCTTGGTCAGGCGCGTAAAGCCGTTGCCCGTGCCCAAAATAAGGCCGGTGTCGCTGACCGTCATGTAGCCGATCTGCACAAAATAATCCAGGTCTGCGGTGGAATAAATCTGGCGCAGCGCGCCGTCCTGATAGGCGTAAACTTTGGAAAAAGAATTCATGAACAAAGTGTCTGTCGCTACGTCATAGGCCAAATAACGAATGTCGGAATTCTCAAAATCGGGATGTTCGATAATTTTTTCCTGCCGAAGATCCGCGGCATTGATCACCACCACGCCCAGATTGGTGGCGGCATAAAGCCGGCCGCCGTGATAATAAATATTGCCGATCGAAAATTTATCAAAGAAATCCGGCATTTGGCTCAAGATCCGATACGCGCCGCGCAGCTGCATGGTCTCGCGGTCAAATTCAAAGATCTGGTCGTAATCCAAATAGCCGAGCGTCAGCCAGAGTTTGTTATTCTGGGCATCGACAGCCAGCAGCGTCTTGGAAATTTTATTGAAGTCCAGCTTGGCGTTCCATTTGACGCGCGCTTTTTTGACGGCAAAAGTTTCTTTATCCACGCGGATCAAACCCTTGTCCGCGGAAGACAACCAGACATATTTGTCATCGCTGGCAAAATTAGTGTTATTGGTCTTAAAACGCCGGCGCTGCAACAATTTACCAGTGTCCAGCGCCAGATAATTGATCGAGCCGTCGCGCGTGCCCAGCAGCAGTTTGTCGCCGACTTTTTCCGTGAAAAGCACATTGGTCGGCGCGCGCTGAAAGAAAATCTTACCCTGCACAATATCGTTATTATTCATGAAAGCATTGAAAACCATCCAAAAAATCGGGAACAGTACTACCAACAGTGTGGTGTACATCAGCACATTGTAAACCCGATCCATGACTTTTTTATAAACATGGAACGGCATCGCCCGTAGATCACGCCAAAATTGCCACATCAGCCTTCTTCCACTCCTTTGTAAAATTTATACCAAAAATTCAAAACGATCATCATCACCACCATCAGGATAAAGGACAGCGCCGCGCCCGAGCCGAAATCCCAGCGCTGAAAACTGTTGCGGAAAATATTGGTCATCAGCAGATCGCCCCATTCGCCCGGGAAACCCGCGCCGTTACCGAACATCATGTAAACAATATTGAAAGCGTACACATTAAAGATCAGGCCAAACAAAAGCAAAATCGCCCAGACCGGCTTCAGCAGCGGAAAAGTGATGTACCAAAATTTGCTCCAGCCATTGGCGCCGTCAATGTCCGCGGCCTCGTAATAATCATGCGGTATGCCCTGCAGACCGGCCAGCAGCATGAGCATCGGGTGCGGCCAGCCGCGCCAGATCGTCGGGATAATTATCGCCGCCAGGGTTTTGGGATCACCCATCAGCCAGAAAGGTTTTTCCGCCGTAACGCCCAGCCAGCCAAGCCAGGTATGGATCTGCAAAATGTCGTAAAGAATAATATTAATGATGCCGGTCTCTTTTTGCCACATAAAACCCCAGAGCATACCGACCACAAACGTCGGCACGATCCACGGAAATAAAAACAAGCCGCGCAGGATATTGCGGCCTTTGAACTGGCGGTTGAGCATTTGCGCGACGACCATGCCGATGCCCAGCGTGCCAAAAGTCACAATAGCCGCGTAAAGAATTGTATTGCGCACGGCCGAAAGAAAACCCAAACGCACCGGCGAGGCAGGATTAAAAAGAATATCGTAATAATTCTTCAGGCCGACAAACGGCGCGCCCAAATATTCGCTGATCGTAAACTGATCCATTTGCAGCAGCGACATCCAGATACCCTGCAGCAGCGGCAGTAAATGCAACAAAATCAAACAGCACACCGCCGGCGTAATAAAAATATAAGCCAGCCGGTATTTGCGGTAAGTTTCGATTATACTGTCCGCTATTTTTTTCCGCGTTTTTCCCATTGTTTTGCCGCCTCTTTAAGGATCACTTCCATTTCCTGATGAATAATATTCAGCCTATTCAGCAACTGCATCAAGCTGTAGTCGCCCTGATTGCGCACAACCTCGTCCCACATCAAACCAAAATCTCTGGTCAAAACCACCGTTTCCATCTGCCCCCAAGCCGGTATCGCCGGATAAGCTTTGGAATTGCGCAGCGCGTCGCTGAACACGCGGCGGAAAGGATCATCAGTAAAATAAGGATTGCTATAGGCGGAGTTGAGCGCCGGCAAAAAACCGGTCATCTGTGAATAAGCGATCTGCGCTTTTTCGTTGGTGGTCAGATATTCCACCACTTTCCAGGCGGCTTCTTTGTGCTTGGTCGTTTTAAAAATCGCCAGATTGCTGCCGCCGCAAAAAGTATAACGGCCTTTGGGTCCGGCCGGATACGGCGCCACGGCAAAATTTTTGGCGACAAAAGTGCCGCCGCCGCCGCCGCGTTCGGGCGGAGTAGTCATACCTTTGAGCGAATACGGCCCGTCAAAGTAGATCGCGTAAACGCCGTTGTTGAAATCCGAGGAAATCTGATAACTATTCTGCTCCAGGCACTGGATCGGCACCAAGCCTTTTTTGACCAAACTGATATAATACATCAAGCCGCGCTGTGTCGTGGCGCTGCTGATAACGCTGGATTTAAAATCAGACGAGACAAAATCGCCGCCCGACGACCAGATCCACGGCGCCAAACTGTGAATGACATTCCAGTCGTTTTTGCCAGTAATGCCCAGCGGCTCAATGTGTTTATTTTCAATAGTCAGATTAGCGGCCTTGATCTTTTCCAGAGTTCGCTCAAAAGATTCCCAGTCGGCCACGTCTCTGGTGGTCAGCCCCAGCCGCCGGAAAACATCCGTCCGGTAAAACATGACGCGCGTGTCCACGATCCACGGCACAGAAACGATGCTCTCGGTGCCCGGAATAAGCGTCGTCGACCAAGCCGAGTCCACAAAAAGATTTTGGCCGCCGCCGACCGCGCGCACATTGGCCGAAACATCGAGCATAGCGTCCATCGAGCCGATCGAGCCGACCCAGGTAGTGCCCAGCTGAATGATGTCGGGAGCGTCGCCGGAAGTAGCCGCGGTGGTAATTTTTTGCCAGGCCGAACCCCAATCCAGAGCCACGACCTCGATCTCTATTTCGGGATTGCGTAGCAAGAACGGCCGCAAAACATTGCGCACATCGTTGACCGGTTCCTGTGAATTGGGCATGATCCACATGACCAGTTTGACCTTGCCGTCATCGCTGCGGCCGCCGCAGCTCCACAGGCTAAAACACAACAGCATTACCAATAAAATAGAGAAAACTTTTTTCATCGGAGGTTAGTTTAACATTACCTTCCCGTTAAATCCAATAATATTTTTATGGTGTCCCCGATACGATTCGAACGTACGACCTGTTGCTTAGGAGGCAACCGCTCTATCCAACTGAGCTACGGGGACAGACCTGTAGTTAATACTAGCATACACTCATTAAACACTCTCGAAACTGCGTCGAACTTCACAAGCGCGTTAGCGTGACGTGAAGTGAGACCCACAAGCGCGCATAGCGCGCGAAGTGCGCTACGGGGACAAGAACATAGTTTATTCTACCATTATACATATTAAACACGCACGAACTGACCCGAACTTAACAAGCGCAGCGCACACAACAACCCGCCGCGCGACCAGAAAGTGTAGAATAATTTAAATAGTTAGTTGCTTATACAAACTGTCAAAATCATTAAAACTTTTAAACCAGCTATATATTTCCGGCGAAATCCAGTTTATTACTTCCGTCATTTGATTATAAGTTTTTAACAACTGCCTTTCATTTTTTATAATCGACTCAAAGTGCGCAATTTTATTCCGTACTTTTAATAATGCATTGAATGTCGTAGCAATATATTTACGGTTTGGCGAACCATTGTAATGCGGAAAAATCAGGTTCAGACCT
>JAIRWS010000076.1 GCA_031268855.1 Candidatus Margulisiibacteriota bacterium
GCAAAACGCGCCGTCCCGCCGGTTGGCAGCACGTGATTGGGGCCGGCAAAATAATCGCCCAGAGCCACTGGAGAATAGGCGCCAATAAAAATCGCGCCGGCATTGTTGACCTGTTCGGCCACATCCGCCGCGCCTTTGAGCATTAGCTGCAAATGTTCCGGCGCCGCCAGATCAGCCAAACGCACAAAATCCGCGCGGTTTGAAATCACAAAAATTCCGCCGTAGTTACTCAGAGCCTGCTCAATAATTTTACGGCGCGGCATTTTCTTGACCTGCCTGCTTGCCGCCGCGGCCGCCGCTTTAGCCAAAGCCAAACTGTCCGTAATCAGCAATGCTGAAGCCTGCGGATCATGCTCGGACTGCGCCAGCAAATCGGCGGCGACAAACTCCGGATCAGCGGTTTTATCGGCCAGGATCAAACAATCCGAAGGGCCGGCCAGTTTATCAAAACCGACCACGCCGTACAGCAGTTTTTTGGCCAGCGTCACGTAAATATTGCCCGGGCCAGCGATCAGATCCACGCGCGCGATACTCTCCGTGCCGTAAGCCAGCGCCGCGACTGCCTGCGCGCCGCCGCATAGATAGACCTCGTCAAGTCCCAGCTCGCAGGCCGCGGCCAGCAGCGCGGGATGCGCGGCGCCGTTCTTATCCGGCGGCGTCACAACGCAGATGCGCGGCACACCGGCCAGTTTAGCGGGAATAACATTCATCAGCAGCGATGACGGATAAACAGCCCGGCCGCCCGGCACATACACTCCAGCGGCGGACACCGGCGAATAACGCAGGCCGACGCGTGATTTTTGGCCGGTCTTGCTCAGCCACGAACGCGGTACCTGTTTCAAATGATAGTCGGCAATATTTTTGATCGCCAGCCGCAGCGCTTTTAATAAATTTTTGTCCAATTGCCCGCGCGCCAGCTCTATTTCCAGCGGATCCACGCGCAGATTTTTCAAACGCACGCCGTCCAGCTTTTGCGTGTATTTTAAAACAACGCGGTCACCGCCGTACCGGACATTTTTAATGATCTCCGCGACGGTCTGAATTTCTGGACGCTGCCAGTCCAATTCGCCGCGGCTGGCGATCTGCCGCAGTTTTTCTTCAATATTTTTAGTGTAAATTTTCAGCATTTACCCGACCACCTTTTTGAGCAGCGCCGCAAAACCCGGAAAAGAAGTTTCGATGCATTTGTCATCCGTGATCGTTGTTTCTTTTTGGTTCAGCAGGCCTAATACCGCGGCGGACATGGCAATGCGGTGGTCAAAATGAGAGTTGATCTTAATTGGCGCGGCGATCTGCAGATCCGGATTGCCGTCAATGACAAAGCCGTCGCTGGTTTCCGCCGCGGAAACGCCAAAACTCTTTAACATTCCCACCACCGTCTTGATCCGGTCTGATTCTTTGACGCGCAGCTCCTCGGCATCCTTGACCACCGTCCGGCCTTTGGCCAGCGCGGCCGCCACGGCAAAGACCGGCGCCTCATCGATCATGCGCAGCAGCAATTCTCCGCCGATCTCCACGGCTTTGAGCGGAGAATAAACAATCTGCAAATCAGCAGTCGGTTCGCCGGAAAACGTTTTTTTATTTTGCCAGATTATTTTGGCGCCCATTTTTTTTAAGACATCGAGCAGTCCGGTGCGCGTGGGATTGACACCTACATTTTTCAGCAGCAATTTACTGCCGGGCACGATCAGCGCCGCCACGATAAAAAACGCCGCCGCGGAAAAATCGCCCGGGATCTTAATTTTCAAGCCACCCTTGAGTTTGTGTTTGCTGTTCGGCAAAGTAACTTTGTATTTGCCGCTGGGCAACGTGGCGGTTTTGAGTTTCACGCCAAAAGTTTTGAACAGACGCTCGGTATGATCGCGGGACAGCGCCGGTTCGGTGACGCTGGTCTCCCCGCGCGCGTACAGACCGGCCAGTAAAATCGCGGACTTGACCTGCGCGGAAGCCAGCGGCGAATCGTAAGCAATGCCAATGAGCTGTTTGGTGTTTTTATTATTAACGATAACCAGCGGCGCTTTGTCGCCGTTGAATTCCGCGCCCATGCGGTGCAGCGGCTCAATGACACGCCCCATCGGTCTTTTTTGAATAGACTCATCGCCGGTCAGTTTGGCCGTAAAATCCTGCCCGGCCAGCACGCCGGCCAGCAGCCGAAAAGCCGTGCCGGAATTTCCGACGTCCATTTGCTCATCGGGTTTGCGCAGACCTTTGAGACCGCGCCCCTTGATGATCAATTTGTCCTTTTTATCCCGATACTCCACGCCCATCATTTTGAAATTTTTCAGCGTATGCAGGCAGTCCTGCCCGCGCAGAAAACCGCTGATCTCTGTTTTGCCGTCAGCCAGAGCCGCCAAAATCACCGCGCGATGCGAGATCGATTTATCCCCCGGCACCGTGAGCGCGCCGCGCAGTCCTTTTTTCGCGCTTGTGATTTTCATACGGCTTTTTTTATCCTTTGGGCCAGAGACATAATTTCGCCATAGCGGCTTTTGGCTTTGACGCGGTTGGCGATCAGCCGCGCCGTACTGGTGTAAATCTCGTCCACCACTTCCAGGCCGTTTTCCTGCAAGGTCTTGCCGGTCGCTACCAGATCCACGATCACATCGGACAAACCGTCGAGTGGCGCCAGCTCCACCGAGCCATATAATTTAATCAGCTCTACATCCAAATCCAGTTTTTCCTGAAAATATTCCGCCGCGGAATTTAAAAATTTTGTCGCCACCCGCAGTCCGGCGCGCAAAGTATCCCGGCGGTACGCGCCGCGCCGCGCCGCCACGACCAGACGGCAATAACCGAATTTCAAATTCAGCAGCTCAGTGACTTTGTGGCGGCCTTCGATCAAGACATCCTTGCCAGCCACGCCCAGATCAGCCGCGCCGTACTCCACATAGACTGGCACGTCAGCAGGACGCACGATCAGGAAACGGCATTTTTGATCCGCGTCGGTAAATTCCAGTTTGCGCGAAATCTCGCCGGCCTCCGGCACGCGCAGGCCGACTTTGCGAAAAACCTTTAACGCTTCCGGCAACATGTAACCTTTGGACAAAGCGATAGTCAGCATTTTTATCCTTTTTTTATTTTTTTTGCGCCGCCAAAGCCAGCAGCAATTTATTCAGATCAAACGCGAAACCGACCGCTGGTCTTTTGCGGCCAAACACCGCGCAAAGATTGTCGTAACGCCCGCCCGAGCCAAGAATGTAGCCCATCTCCGGCACGAAACATTCAAAGTACAAACCGGTGTAATAATCCAGATCTACGGACAACAGCTCGGCCAAACGCGGCAAGCGTCCCAGCGCGGCAAAATTCTGACGCTGCAAAGCTTCACGCTGTCTGGCCGGCAAACGCTGTATACGCCCGGCGTTAGTTTGTTCGATGCGGTAATCTTTCAAACCGATCGTTTTCAAGACATTTTCCGCCAGCTGCAAAATCTCCTGATCGCCGCGCGCGCCAGACACCCCGAGCAGTTCCACGCCGATCTGGTGAAATTGATGATTTTGGCCGATCTCCAGCTGCGCCGCGCGGTACACATCGCCGGAATAATAAAAACGCAGCGGCTTTTTTTCTTTGCTCAAGCGCGTGCCAGCCACGCGCGCGATCTGCGTGGTAATGTCCGGCCGCAAGACCATTTGCACGCCCCGCTGGTCAAAAAAACGATACGCGGAAGTCTTCAAGTGCCGGGGCAGTCCGGCGCTCAATCTGTCGTATTCCTCAAAAGCCGGGGTGGCGATTTCCGCGTAACCAGCGCGTTCCAGCAAACGGCAAATTTTTTGCAAAATTTCACGGCGTGCGGCAACCTCTGGCGGCAGCAAGTCTCTATTCATGCAGTTCTCCGGCCAATTTCCGCGCCTCCCGTGCCACAGTTTCAGGCAGCAGCCCGATCAATTCCGTTCCTTTAATTTTCACGCCGGCTCCTTCGGCCAGATTTTTGACATAAGCTAAAACTTTTTCCGGACCGGTCAGTTCCGGCGCGCACAGATTCAGACTAACTTGCGCGCAGCCGCGCGACGCTAAATACAAACCCAGAGCTTTGACCCCGGGCAATCCGCCGCCGCGCTCACGGATCTGGCCGGCGATCTTTTTGGCGATAGCAGCATCCTGCGTCGCCAGGTCAATATTGTAAGCGACGAGATAATTCCGCGCGCCCACACAGACCACACCGGCTGTCTGATGCGCGTTATTATAACTTTTGCGGCGGACATCGGCAAGATTTTTATCCGCCGGATCCAGCGCGGCCTTTTCATAAAAGATGACTGGCACGCCGAGTTTTTGGATCGCGCCGCCCAATTCATGCGCTAGAGCGGCGGCCTCGGACATCTCGGCCTGATAGACCGGCACGATCGGCAGGACATCGACCGCTCCCAAACGCGGGTGCGCGCCTTCATGCGCGCGAATGTCCAGAATCTCAGCGGCTTTTTTCACTAACGCCAGCCCGGCGGACAAGACCGCCGCGCGCGTCCCGATGTAGGTGAATACACTGCGATTATGATCGGTGTCGCTGGAATGATCCAAAATTTTCAGCTCTTTGATCGGCCGCAGAGTATCCAGCAAAGCCACTATCTTTTTTCTGTCGCGCCCTTCGGAAATATTGGGAACGGATTCGAAAATCGACATTGAGGAATTATAACATCAAAAATGGCTGGTTTTTGACCAATCCAATAAGCACGAAGAAAGAGAGCCGGAAAAACTAATTTCTCCGGCTCTAAAAATAAAACAAAAAACTAGTCCGCAAACTCAAAGGCAAGCTTCAGTCTTGCATTTTCACCAGCAATTATCTGTCCGTCGATATAAACTTCTGAATTAGCAGATATATCTAATTCTAGCGCATCGCCAACTGATAACGTATGCCTCATATGAGCGGACTGTTTAGTAGCTATAAAGTTGCCAGCAAAATCCCAGCCATCAGGTTCCACATATGAACCATCTTTTGATACTGCGTTAAGACTCAGGAAATAATCACCATTAAAGTTTCCTTCTTTTTCCAGTACCGTCACAACTAATTTTCTATAACCATTAGTTTGCATGTTCTTAGAAAAAACAAATCTGTCTACAACTTCAGGGCGATTAGAGGAATTGTCAAAATATTTACCTGTGGTAATTGTTAAAGTATTCCCACTTATTGAATAATTTACTCTACCTTTATTATTATCCCAAGGCTGTTCTACAGAATTTTGGCTTAAATCAATTGGCTTATTTGTTTTAAATTCAAACAGTTTATTTTCACCACCAACCAAGATAATCTGCTTATCCGCTTCCTTATTATAGTATGGGTTTTTACTTTCCGTTTTCGCGCCATCTGTATTAAGGTTGCTCCAGTTTTTACTTCCTTCGTTATTTCCAAGACCTAATATGTTACTCATAAATTTTCTCCTTTTTATTTTTTTTTGAATACAAAATACAAACACGAATCTATCACAAAGAGGTTTTACCCATAGGCATCACCTCTTTTCGCAGAAACAAAATATTCGTTTAAATTTTTTCTATTTTTTCTGGGGGGGGGGGGGGGGTGGCTGTTAAGCAATTGGTATGCACCGCGGGATTTCTTGTCGGCA
>JAIRWS010000077.1 GCA_031268855.1 Candidatus Margulisiibacteriota bacterium
TTCAGCCGCCAGCACGCCGCCGACCACTTCCGGGCGGTGATTTAATTTTTTTTCGGCTGGAATATTCAGCACAGAGCCGCAGGCGCCAGCTTTAGGGTCGGCGGCGGCGTAGATCACACGCGGTATTCTGGCCAGCGCTATCGCGCCAGCGCACATCGCGCAGGGCTCCAGCGTGACGTAGAGAGCGCAGTCCAGCAAACGCCAGCTGCCCAGGCCGCGCGCGGCACGCCGTATGGCCGCAATCTCCGCGTGCTGGCACGGATCCTGTTTTTTCTCCCGTTCATTCCAGCCGCGCGCGATAATGCGCCCGCTTTTGACAATGACCGCCCCGACCGGTACGTCTCCATTTTGCCAGGCCTTCCGCGCCTGCTTTAAAGCCTCGCGCATGAAATATTCGGCGTCTTTATTATTTGGCATTTACAAAATAATAGCATAAACTTTTAGCATGAAAATCTCGGTGCTTTTGCCCGCTTATAACGCCGCGCCGTATCTGCCGCTGACGCTCGACGCGCTGGCCGGCCAAACTTTTCGGGATTTTGAAATCGTCTTTGTGGACGACTGCTCGACCGACGGTACGCTGGCGATTATGCAAAACAACGCCGCCAGATTTCCGGCCGCGCAGATCATGCACAATAAAACCAATCAAAAATTGGCGCGCGCCTTGAATATCGGCCTGCGGCGCTGTCAGGGCGAGTATATTTTCCGCCTTGACGCCGACGATCTGCTAACGCCGGACGCTCTGGAAAAAATGCTGAAAACCCTGGCGCAAAATCCGCAGGCCAACGGCGTGGTCTGCGACCGCCTGCACATCGACGCGGCAGGCCGCCCGCAGCGGATGTCTTTGACGCTGACGGAGAATTATTATCTCCAGAAAAACATTTTGTTCCGCACGGCTTTCGGCGGCCAGCCCTGCCTGATCCGCAAAGACATTTGGTCGGCCGCGGGGCTGTTCAATGCAGATCTGCGTTTCTGGGAAGATTACGCAATGGGCTTGAAAATGGCGCGGCATATTCATATCGTCGGCGTGCCGGAGCGTTTGTACCTTTACCGCGAATACGCCGGCAATATGACCAGCCGGAGCCGTCAGGACAAAACCGCGCAGGCGCGCGCGTATATTCAAAATCTGAAAAACACGCTGTTTACGCCGGCCGATTACAGCAACGCCTGGGAACAGGTCAAGCGGCATAAAGACCTGCTGTTTGATTTCGCGGCGGAGCGCAATCAAAAATACGCCAACATTATTCTGCGCTGTGCTCTGCATCTGGCCGCGCTGGGCCGCCGGTCAGACGCGCTCGCCGAGTTAAAAAAAGCCGAATATCTCGCGCCGCAGATCAATTACAGCGCGTTTGCTTTTTTGCTGAAACTGGGATTTAAAAATCTCGATAAATTCCGCGTCAATATGAACTGCTGGTTTAATTACGCTTACGACGACCACCATGTAATACCTCTGCAAAAGCAAGCAGCAGCCGTGCCAGTCGCTGCTTAAATAATTCCCATTTTAAATGCCGGTTGATCCGGTAATTTGTCCGGCGGCGGATGTAAGTCTTGATCTGCCGGTCATAGTCGGGATAACGCTCCAGCAAAATTTTTTTATTGCGGTCGCGGTACGGGGTTTTTAATTTTTTGCCGAGCGAGCCGCGGCCTTTGTGCCAGATGTAAGTCGTGTCGTCCATGACATGCGTCCAGCCGGCGGCTCTGGCGCGTAGCGACCAGTCATTTTCCTCGCACAAGCCGCGGTCAAAAATCTCATCGTAATAGCCCACCGTCCGCAGAGCCGCGCGCTTGATGTACAGACAAAATCCCATGGCCGTCGGGATCTCCGGATAAAGTTTTAAGGAATGTTTTTCCACGAAAGCCGCCATTTCGTCGAGCGTAAAAAAATCGGGAATTTGCCCGTGCTGGAAATAACCCGGCACGGTCGTGATCGTGCTGTTATTGGACAGGGCCGAAGCCGACGCGATATTTACCCGGCTGTAAGCGGCCGCGCGCAGTTTGCGCAGCCAGCCGGCGGTGACCAGCGTGTCGTTATTGAGGAGCACCACATCATTTTTAGAATACCGCATACCGTGGTTGACCGCGCGCAAAAAACCCTGGTTTTTTTTCTGCGCCAGTAAAATTATTTGCTTGTGTTTTCGCGCATAATTTTTTTCTAACGCGCGAGTTTTTTTATCCGTGCTTTTGTCATCGACAATAATTAAGCGGTACGGCGTATCTGTTGTCCAGCGTAAAACAGAATCCAAACAGCCGCGCGTCAGTTCGTAATTGTTGAAAACCGGCACGATGACGTCGATCATGCCGTGCAGTATATCATGTTATAATTAGCGTATGTTTTGGCTTGGCGGCTTTCTCAGCGTTCTTTTTTCGTATTTAATAGTTCAAAAAATCCAGTTCAATTACCGGCTACGTCAGCCGCAGGCTTATACGGAAAAACTTTTTTACCGGAAATTTCGCCGCCGGATCAACTGGGATAAGCCGCGCGATTTCAATGAAAAAATTCACTGGCTGAAATTTTACTCCAACACATCGCGCTGGCCGGAGCTGGCTGACAAGTACAGAGTCCGCGCGTATGTGCAAAGTAAAGGGCTGGGAAGCGCGCTCAATAAACTGTACGCGGTCTATGCTACGCCGCAAGAAATTGACCTGCAGGCTCTGCCACGCTCTTTTGCGCTCAAAGCCAATAACGGCAGCGGCGATATTTTGCTCGTGCCGGACAAGACTAAAATCACGCGCGGTAAAATTCTGCGGCATTTTGGCCGGCGTAAATATTTTGGCGTGGATACCGCCGAGCCGCATTATTTAAAAATACCACCCAAAATCATTGTCGAAAAATTGTTGCGGGAAGACAGCGGCCACTCGGCCTCGTTGATCGATTACAAATTTTTTTGTTTTCACGGCGAGCCAAAATATATTTACGTCTGCTGGGACCGCGATGAACGCAAAGTTGACCATCTGCGCGAAACTTATGACAGCCGCTGGCGTCTGGTCAAGAACGCTTATCCCCGGGCCGGACGCTACCAAAGCCGCGGTCTGCCCCGACCAAAATCGTTTGCCCAAATGCAGAAAATGTGCCGCCGGCTGGCCAAAGGTTTTCCTTTTGTGCGCGTGGACTGGTACGAAGTCGAAGGCCGACCGGTCTTCGGCGAAATGACTTTCACGCCGGCCGCTGGTTTTATTGATTACTACACGCCTGCTTTTCTCCAGACCCTGGGGCGGCAAATTAAAATTTGACTTTCCTAATCCGTAATTTCCTGTATAATAAGCCTCATGGGGAAAAAGTTCATTTTAATTCTAAGCGTCATTGCCGCAACTTTATTTTCTGCTGAAGGAGAAAAAACTATGACCGTCAATCCAGTGATTGCTCTGAAAACCAGCGAGGGGGTTATCCGGATCGAATTATATCCAGACAAAGCGCCGCTAACAGTCCAAAATTTTCTGGCGTATGTCAACGCGGGTTTTTATGACGGTACGATTTTTCACCGCGTAATTCCCAATTTCATGATCCAGGGCGGTGGATTTGTTTCTGGTCTGACGCAGAAAGAAACCAAAGACCCGATCGTCAACGAAGCGGGCAACGGCTTGTCCAATACACGCGGGACTGTCGCCATGGCGCGTACCAATGTTGTGGACAGCGCGACCGCGCAGTTCTTTATTAATGTGGCGGACAATGTTTTTCTCGATCACACCGACGACACGCCGCGCGGCTTTGGCTACTGCGTATTTGGCAAAGTCATCGCGGGTCTGGACGTCACGGATAAGATCGTCAGTGTGCCGCGCGGCAATTTCGGCCAGCATCAAGACGTGCCCAAAGAAGATATTGTGATTATTTCCGCGGCTGTAGAACAGCCAGCGCCGTAAAAAATCTACCGCGCCTGCCAGCGGTAAGCAGCCTTACGCAGTCTATCCATGATCGCCAAACCGATCCCCGTTTCCGGCACAGGCTCGGCCACGATGCAGTCGATCTCCGCGTCTTCCATTTTGTGCAGCGCGCCAAATAAATTTGCCGCGGCTTCGCGCAAATCACCGGCTGGCGAAAGTATCTCGGCCAGTTTATAGCCGCCCGCGTCCGCGCCGCGCAGAGAGATCAGGCCGGCGCGGGTTTTGTCTATTTCTTTTTGTCCCGCAAAATACAGCGGCTTGGCCGGACTGTAATGAGATTTCAATAAACCGGGCGACGGCAGACCAGCGGCGGCGCGGCTGGAAGCCGGCAGGATTTTTTCTAAATCTTCTCTGGTGATTACGCCCTGCCGCAAGATCGTAAAACCGTCTTCCTGCAAAGAGATCACCGTTGACTCAATGCCGACTCTGGCCGCGCCGCCGCCCAGCACGCACTCGAGCGACGGCAGCTGCTTGCGGACGTGTTCGGCGGTGGTCGGACTCAGGCAGCCAAATTTATTGGCGCTCGGCGCGGCCAGCGGACAGCCGGACTGCCGGATCAATTCCAGCGCGATAGGATTATCCGGCATGCGTAGAGCGACTGTCGATAGTCCGGCGGTGACAATGTCGGGGATCAGCGTATTTTTCGGCAGAACTATGGTCAGTGGCCCCGGCCAAAATTTTTCCGTCAGCCACTGCACATAAGTGCGCTGCAGCGGCATTAGGCATGGCGAGTCCACCACGTAGGCGAAAATCTGTCCGGGGTCAGCGATATGAACGATCAGCGGATCAAAACTCGGCCGCTGTTTCAGCTCAAAAATTTTGGCCACGGCCCGGGCTTCGAGAGCGTTGGCGCCCAGACCGTAAACCGTCTCTGTCGGAAAAGCGACGACTCCGCCGCTCTTGATAATCTCCGCCGCGCGTTTTATTTCCACAAAATTACCTTAACACGAATTTTGGTCTTTTGATATGATAGCCGGATCATGCCGCCGCCAGCTAAATATGTGCAAATGACCACCGCGCCGGTCGGGCGTTTGGTCTGCCGTCTGGCCGTGCCTACCGTGGTCATCATGCTGACTTCGGCGCTGTACAATATGGCTGACACTTTTTTTGTCAGCTCGCTGGGCACGGAAGCAACCGCGGCGCTGGGCGTGGCGTTTCCTTTCATGGCGATCATTCAGGCCGTCGGTTTTTTCTTCGGCAACGGCGCGGGCAATTATCTGGCCAGAGCTTTAGGCGCGCAGCGCGGCAGCGACGCGGCCAAAATGGCTTCCACCAGTTTCTTTACCGCGTTTGTTTTTGGTCTGGGTCTGGCCGCGCTGGGATTGATTTTTTTAACGCCGCTGGCGCGTCTGCTGGGCGCCACGCCCGCGCTGCTGTCCGGCACAGTGGAATACCTGCGCTATATTCTGCTGGCGGCGCCGTTCATGATCTGCGCTTTCATGCTCAATAACTGTCTGCGCTTTCAGGGCAATGCGTTTTGGAGCATGATCGGCATGGTCAGCGGCGCGGCGCTAAATGTCGCGCTGGATCCCCTGTTTATCTTTGGTTTTAACTGGGGATTATCCGGAGCGGCTCTGGCCACTATGCTCAGCCAGATAATCAGTTTTTTGATCCTGTTGTTTTTAAGCAACGGCGTGAAAACCAACGTGCCGGTATCGCCGCGCAATTTTGCGCCAGGTCTGGGACTCTACCGGGAATTATGGCGCGGCGGACTGCCTTCCTTGCTGCGCCAGTCCCTGCTGTGCCTCTCCACGATCATGATCAACCACGCGGCTGGCGCGTTTGGCGACGCGGTCATCGCCGGCATTTCTATAGTCATGCGGATCATTCAGACACTCTCCGCGGCGATTATCGGCATCGGGCAAGGGCTGCAGCCGGTCTGCGGTTTCAACTACGGCGCCGGACTGTACGAGCGTGTCCGGCAGGCGCAGCGCTTTTGCGTAAAACTCACTCTGGCCATACTGTCCGCGCTGAGCCTGATCTGTTTATTGTGGGCGCCGTGGATCGTCGCGCTTTTCCGCACTGGCGATCCGGAAGTGGTCGCTGTTGGCGCCTGGGCTTTGCGCCTGCAGGCTCTGAGTCTGCCGCTGGCCGGACAAACAATTATCGACAATCTTTTTTTGCAGACTATCGGCCGCTCTACAGCGGCTTCCTGGATAGCCCTATCCAGACAGGGTTTGTTCTTATTGCCGTTTTTAATAATTTTCGCGCGGTTTTTCGGCGTCATCGGCATCCAGCTTTGCGTACCGGCGGCGGATCTTTGCGCGTTTATTCTGGCGGTGAGTTTGTCGGCAAAAGCGTTTAGAGAAGCTCCTTTTATCCGTTCCCGCTGAGATGTATCCGCGCTAATCGAAAATCCGCCAGAAACGGGCAGGAGTAAGTCCCAGTCCCTCAACAATTTTGAGCAAAGTATTGAGACGCGGCTCGCGCTGGCCTTTTTCGATACGCATGATAACGGACTCGCGCAGTCCAGCCCGGTAAGCCAGCTGATAAATACTCAAATCCCTGTCCAGACGCAACTTTTTTAGATAAAGGCCGACATCGCTCGAATCATATTTCAAGCCAAGCTCGGCTTTACGCGGATACTTGCCAATTGACATGTATAAATCATAGGCTATAATATAACTGGTTTTACTTGCCAGCTGGCAAAGAAACAAGGAAATTAAAAAAAGGGGGTACATTTATGGTTACTGATAATTACACTGATAAATTTGAGGGGACGCCGTATTTTATTAAGAAAGGCGAGCAGCTTTCGGCGGCGGGCATGACGGCTGCTTTGAACACCAGAGAGAAGGTGGCGAATAAAGTGACCGGCCTGTCCGGCGCGTCCACTGATGACGAATATCCCTCGGCCAAAGCTGTTCATGATGCTTTGAACGGCTCCGGTAATGATGTCGTGCATAAGAGCGAAAATGAAACGATAACCGGTGTTAAAACTTTTGGCGCAACGGCCGAGCCAAAATTAGGCGCGGCTAAAATAACTGACGCTGCCAATGACGGCACAAAATTTGCCACCGAGGCGCAGGTGTATAAAGCCGTACAGGGCATGGATATTCTGCCTAGAGGCACGATACTGGCAATGGCGGTGGCCAGCTGGCTAAACGCCGACGCGGCGTTCCAGAGCAAATGGCGCGTCTGTGACGGCTCAGGCGGCACGCCAAATCTGACCGGCCGGTTTTTGCGCGGCGGGACGGCGAGCGACCCGCTTACTGGCGATGGCAAGAAAATATTGTCTATAAACGAAATCCCTTCACACAGTCACAGGCACACCCATGATACACATACAGGCCGTGTTAGGTTTTATGATGCGATAATATCTCCTCCGACCAATGTCAATCCGCCGGATTCTCCCGCACACGATGTCAGCGGCGTTTTCGGTTCTGAATATAGCTCTTATATGATGAATAGTTCGGGAAAAGGTGTTGCTAGTATTACTAATTGCCATCCAATACTTACACTTAATGCCGGGCATAGTTATGATCAAACCGCTACTGGCGGTGGACAGGCTTTTGACGTAGTACCGGCCTTTTATACAGTGATTTATATAATGAAAATAAGCTAAAAATTTTCGTTCCGCAAAATCAAGCTTCGGTCGGTGACTGTAAGCCCGCTAGGGAGCGGAGTATCCTGCGGATACGCTGGCGAAGTGACCGGCGCCATCATCATCGCGTATTTCACCATGTTTCACTCCGTGAAACACCCCTCTGTCTAAAATTTGCCAAAGCAAATTTTGGACATCTCCTCTTAAACAAGGGGAGATAATTCAAATTCAAATTCAAATCCTAATCCTGTTAGTTTCCTCCCATTTTACAAGGGGAGGTGGCAGCGAAGCTGCCGGTGGGGTGTCAGAGGGGCATCTGCGTCAGCAGACATGGCGACGCTGAACGCTGATTGAATGGCAAAAATTGTCGCCAGCCTCGACAGGGAAACAAAGGCGCTTTAGATAAAGATATTTGCCGCGCGGAAACGCAGAAATAAAGCTCAAGTTAACTCCAGCATTCTCTGTATCGCCAGACGCGCTTTGTCCGCCACAGCCGCGTCGACGGTCACTAAATTCACTTCGTTTTCCAGAACATTCAACAGTTTTTCCAGCGTGTTCTTTTTCATGTTGGGACAAACCGCCAGCGGCGTGACAGGATAAAATTTTTTCGCCGGATTGTCCGTCCGCAGACGATGCAGCAAACCATTTTCGCTGGCGACGATAAACTCCGCCGCGGGAGAGGCCGCCGCGTATTTTTGCATCTGTCCGGTAGAGCCGATAAAGTCCGCGCGGTCGAGAATATTTTGGTTATTCTCAGGATGCGCGAGGACAAGCGCTCGCGGATGCGCGGCTTTGACCCGCGCCAAAAACTCCGCCAGGATACGGTGATGCGTCGGACAAAAACCCGGCCACAAAATTATTTCTTTGCCGGGAACCTGCGCGGCAACATACGCGCCCAGTGATCTGTCCGGCACAAAAATTATTTCCCGCTGCGGCAGTTTTCTGACGATCTCCACCGCGTTGGCCGAAGTAACGCAAATATCCGACACGGCTTTGACCGCCGCGGTGCTGTTCACATAAGTAACGACTGCCGCGCCGGGATGTTCGGCCTGGAGTTTGAGCGCTTCAGCCGCGGTGGCCATGTCCGCCATTGGGCAACCAGCGTTAGGCTCGGGAATAAAAACTTTTTTTTGCGGGGAGAGCAGCGCGGCAGTCTCGGCCATAAAATATACGCCGCAAAAAATTATTTTATCCTGCGTTACGGAAGCGTCCGCGGATTTGCGGCTCAAGCCCAGACTGTCGCCCACAAAATCCGCAACATCCTGTATCTCCGGCGGAGTATAAACATGCGCCAGGATCAGCGCGTTTTTTTCCTTTTTCAAGCGCTGGATGCGCGCGGCAAGCTCGGTCATTTAATGCTTGAAATGCCGACGGCCGGTAAAGACCATAGCCAGGCCGTGCTCGTCACAGGCCGCGATAGACTCCGCGTCACGCACCGAGCCGCCCGGTTGAATGATCTCCCGCACGCCGGCCTGAGCCGCGCTGTCCACCACATCGCGGAACGGGAAAAACGCGTCGGAAGCCAGCAGACAGCCCGCCAGTTTTGCCGCATTGTGCTCGCGGGCTTTTTTGACCGCGCAGTCCAGCGCGTCAATGCGCGACATCTGCCCCGCGCCCACACCGATCACCGCGCCGTCTTTGGCCAGCACGATAGCGTTAGATTTCACCTGCCGGCAGATTTTCCAGGCAAACAATAAATTCCGCAAATCCTGCGGAGCTGTTTTGGTCTGCAGCCGCAGGTCTTTTTCCGTCGTCAGCATCCTGTCGCGGTCCTGCACCAGATAGCCGTGGTTTGTCCTTTTGACATCGGGGCCGCTGTAAGTAAAATCCGTTTTGATCAAACGGATATTTTTCTTTTCCCGCAGTTTGGCCAGCGCTTCCGGCGTGAAATCCGGCGCGACCACCACTTCGACAAAAAGTTTGGCCACGCGCTCGGCCAGCGCCGCGGACACGGGACGATTGACGCCGACTATGCCGCCAAAAGCCGAGACTGGATCGCCGGCCAGCGCTTTGTCGTAAGCTTCTTCCGGCGTGGCTCCGACCGCCGCGCCGCAGGGATTAGTGTGTTTGACGATCACCGCGGCCGGCTCGGCAAAATCCGCGACGATATTCTGCGCGGCGTCGATGTCGATAATATTATTGAAAGACAATTCCTTGCCGTGCAGCTGCGTGTAAGGCTTGCCGATGTACACGGCGTTTTGATGCGGGTTTTCGCCGTAGCGCAGCGTCTGTGTAACGTTCGGCGTTTTATGCAGCAGAGCTTTGTTCAGATAATCGCTGATCGCTTTGTCATAAGCCGCCGTGCGTTCAAAAACTTTCACGGCCAGATATTCCCGGATCTCCAGCGGCACGGTTTTATTTTTACGCAACTCCGCCAGCACCGGCGCGTAATCTTGGGGATCAGTAATAACCGTGACCGCGCGGTAATTTTTGGCTGCCGAACGCAGCATCGACGGCCCGCCGATGTCAATATTTTCAACAGCTTCAGCCAGCGCGGCGTCCGGTTTGGCGACAGTCTGCTCAAAAGGATAAAGATTGACCACGACCAGATCAATAAAAGCAATGCCGTGTTTCTGGCAAACGGCCGCATGCTCGGGATTGTCGCGCAGAGCTAGCAGGCCGCCGTGGATTTTGGGATGCAGCGTTTTTACGCGCCCGTCCAGCATTTCAGGAAAGCCGGTCACTTCCGAAATATCGAGCGTCGGAACGCCGTTTTCTTTGAGAACCCTGGCGGTGCCGCCGGTCGAAACGATCTCACAGCCCAGCACGGCCAGCCCCCGACAAAACTCCACAATACCTGTTTTATCAGAAACCGAAACCAGCGCGCGCATAAAACCTCCTGAAATTTTTAGGGGAAAATTATATCATGCTGGCGGACGGCTGTCCTTGAACCCCAAAATCTCCGCGGATAAAGCCCTTCTATTTATGTTATAATTCAAATCATGCAGATTTGCATATTTGAAGATAAAGGCTATGTTAATTTACTGCCCTTAACTTATACTCGTCCGGCCTATCTGCTACGCTCCGGCCTCAAAACCCTGCTTGAGAAAATATTAACCCATTTGCCGGAAGGCCCCGCTCAAATAATCCTGCACTGCCGCAAAGAATTGCAGCCGTGGATGAAATTACAGGACAAATATCCGGTCAATGAATTGCGCGCCGAGGACACCCTTTTTATCAACGGGCGGCTGCTGGCCAGCGCGCCGCTCAAAACCAGCGGCAAAAACTTCCTGCTTTCCTACAATGACGTGCCGCTGCTCGCCAAACTTGACGCCAGAACCATGAAAAAATTTATCCTGCCGCCGGTCTTCAGCCTAAAAACTTTCCGCGCCTATCAGCCTGCCGAAACTAAATCCAGCCTGCCGATCGCCAATTATTTTTGGGATATTCTGGCCGGCAGCAGCGCAGATATCAACGCCGACGCGCAGCGTAGCGGGCAGCTCGGCCAGTATCTTTCCAGCGCGGCGCGCGCGCAAATAGTCAATTCGCAAAATATCTTTGTCGGACACAACGTGGTCTTGAAGCCCGGCGTCGTTTTGGACGCCAGCGGCGGCTCGATATACATCGCTGACCACGCGGAAATTCTGCCCAATGCGGTCATTATGGGGCCGGTTTACATCGGTGAAAAAACGCTCATCAAGGCCGCGGCCAAAATTTATGGCGGCACGGTCATCGGGCCGGTCTGCAAAGTCGGCGGTGAAGTGGAAAATTCCACCCTGCTCAGCTGCACCAACAAACAGCATGACGGATTTTTGGGACACTCCTATCTCGGCGAATGGGTAAACTTAGGCGCCGGCACGGAAAACAGCGACCTTAAGAATAATTATCATCCGGTCAAAATCCAAATTAGCCCCGACCGCGAAATAGATTCCGGTTTGCAATTCGTCGGCTGCTGCCTCGGCGATCACACCAAGACCGGCATTAAAACCCTGCTCGCCGGCGGCGCGGTGATCGGTTGTTTCAATAATATTTACGGCGCGGGTTTTCAGCCGAAATATTTGCCGTCTTTTGTCTGGAATGACACCAGTTCTCCGCCCGCCGAGCATCAGCCGGATGAGGCGATCCAAACCGCTAAAATCGTTATGGCGCGGCGCGGTTTTGAATTAGGCAAAGAACAGGAAAAAATTTATCGACAAGTCTGGCAAAACAGCGCGAAAGAACGTAAACTACTCAAAATTAAATAAGCCGGACGGAGCAAAAAATGATCAATAATATTTTTATTTTTGAGGACGAGAAATACAGCAATTTCCTGCCGTTGACACACATGCGGCCGGTTTATGATTTGATCTGCGGGGCCTCGCCGCTCGTGGCCAAAATCGCGCGGGTGTTCCCCGAAGCCAATATTTCTCTGCATTGCCGCGAACATCTGAAAAACATTGTCAAGCAGAATCATACCGGCATCAGCATCAATAATCTCAACACCGGCCTTGGCTGCCTGATTATCAACGGCCGTCTGCTGGCCGGCGAAAAACTCAAAGAAAATCTTTTGCTCGACGGTACAGACCGGTTATTCATCAACCAAAACAACGAAGTGCTGGCCGGTTATCTCAACACCAATAATCTATATGAACTGCGCGACATTCTGGACGACGCGATTTCTTCGCACAAGATCATCAACACTTTCCGCAACCGCGCGGAGATACTGCACGGCAAGGAAAAACTGGTCGAGTATCCGTGGGATATCCTTAACGCCTGCGCCGAACAAATCGCGCTGGATTTTAAAGCTCTGGTGCCGCTGGGCATAGTCAAAGGCCAGATCGACATCAACGCGTCCGTGCTGGACGAATATAAGCTCTACGTTGGCAGCGAAACGCGTGTTCTGCCCGGCGTAACCTTAAATTGTGAAAAAGGCCCCATCTATCTCGGCGAACACTGCGTTATTAAACCCAACACTTATATCGAAGGGCCGGTTTACATCGGCAAATATTCGGTCATCGGCAATTCGCAAATACTCGCTGGTTCGTCTATCGGGCCGAATTGCCAGATCAAAAACTCGACAGTCAGCAACTCTATCCTGCATGGCTATTCTTGTTTGGATTATAATTATTTGCAGTCGGCGTATCTGGCCGATTGTGTAAATATCGAACCGCAGACTTTCAATCAAGACCTGCTCAACCCTTTCAACAAAGAGCCGACATTTTATCTGCCCGGCGCAGAAGTGGAATCCGACGAAAAACGCTTAGGGTTGATCTGCGGCGACTTTGCCAGGATCGGCGCGCAGGCGCATATCCCGGCCGGCTCCAGTTTAGGCGTGGCCAGCCAATTGCTGAATAACACGCTGGCGCCGCGTTACGTGCCGTGTTTTATCCAGCAGAGCGACACGGAAACTTTCAAAGAATTGACCGTGCGGGAAACCTTGAACAATCTAGAATATCTGCTGGGCTTGAAAGAAGTGGAATTAACCACGGTGGAAAAAGATCTCATCGAGACAATTCACGAAATGCTCGGCTCGGAACGCCGGGTCTCCAAAATAATTTACTAAAATGGAAATTTTATCCGCCGCAGAGTTATTGATACCCCGGCTAGGCGCGGCCAAATTTCCTGCCGAAAAAACGCTCGGCCACAAAGTAGAGAGCATCCGTGACGATGACAAAATCTTTTTTCACCGGCATGTCGCGGATCTGCACCGCTATCTCAAAGAGCCCGGCACGCTGCCGCTGCTGGAGCTGGCCGGCCCGCGCCATAAACTTTTTTTTCAGCCGGCCAAAGCCAGACTCGGCATCGTGACCTGCGGGGGCTTGTGTCCGGGCATCAACACAATTATCCGCTCGCTGGTCTTTACGGCCTATCAATATTACGGCGTCAAAACAGTTTACGGTTTCCGCTACGGTTATTCCGGCCTCAATCCGCGCGTTGGCCTGCCGCCGCTCAAGCTCGATCTCGCCGCTGTTGACAATATTCACGCCCTGGGCGGCACGATACTCGGTTCGTCACGCGGCCCGCAGGAGGCCAAAGTCATGGTCGATTATCTGGAAAAACTCGGCCTTAATATTTTATTCGTGGTCGGCGGTGACGGCACGATGCGCGGCGCTCTGGATCTGGCTCAAGAGATCGAAAAACGCCGGTTGGCTGTCGCGCTGATCGGCGTGCCAAAGACGATAGACAACGACATCGCGTTCATCGAAAGAAGTTTCGGTTTTGAAAGCGCGGTCGAGGAAGCCACGCGCATTATCGCCGCCGCGCATATGGAAGCCAAAGGCGCGGTCAATGGCATCGGTCTGGTCAAACTCATGGGGCGTGAATCCGGCTTCATTGCCGCCAACGCCACGCTGGCCAGCTGCGTGGTCAATTTTTGTCTGATACCGGAAGCGCCTTTTAAACTGGAAAAATTTCTTCAGGATCTGGAGCGGCGCATAAAAAGACGCCACCACGCCGTGATCGTCACCGCGGAAGGCGCGGGGCAGGATCTGCTGCCAAAAGGCAAAGCCGCTTTTGACAAATCCGGCAACAAGCGGCTGAATGACATCGGCACATTTTTGAAAAACGAGATCAGCAAATACTTCACGCAAAAAAAATTAGAAGCTAACGTGCGCTACATTGATCCCAGCTACGCGATACGTTCGGTCGCGCCCACTGGCGATGACAATGTTTTTTGTTTGATGCTGGGACAAAGCGCGGTGCACGCGGCGATGAGCGGCCGCACGGCTATGGTTGTCGGCTATCGCAACGATCATTTTATCCATCTGCCGATGGCTCTGGTAACGCGCTTTCGCAAAAAACTGGAGATCAACGGCCGCACCTGGAAAACCGTGCTGGACACCACCGGACAGGCGGATTATAAATAATACAAGGAATTTTACGGTAGTGCGGACAGTATATATTTCCGATTCCACATCGGGATCTTTTTCTGCAAACAAGCAGTTGCAGCCTTAACTTCTGCAATAACCCGCTCGGCCGTTTCTAGGGGAATATTTACTTTTTCAGCCACCTGCAATATGTGTTTTATAGATATTTTCCTAAATTCCCCATCAACCGAAGTATAATGTTCCTGGTCTAGAATACGCAGTTTTGAAAAGTTTAAATCATAATTGGGAGACACCCGCCATTTATTATTAACATACAAAAAGGTAAATTTACTAAAATGATCATCATGGTCATGAGCAAAAACGTTAAAGCACATTCGTCTAAATAGTTTTATCGTTTCTTCTTTTGACTGGGTTAACTTTAAAGCCAAATTCAACAAATCCACATAATCAAGCCTGCCTCCCGGCTTTTCCAATAAAGCATAGGCTGGTAATGAAAGAATTTTCTCGCCGTTCTCAGCATAATCAAATCTTTTTACCGCTAGATATTTATTTTCTAAAATATTTGTTTCCGGCACATCTAGACCAGCTTTTCGGGCAATATTCGTGTAATAATATTCTCCGTTATTTTCCGAACAAACCCAGTGCTCGTTTTTAGATTTGATAATCCAGCACTCTTTGTTAATTTGTGTAAATAAAGCAGTCAAGCGGTGACCATAAACATTCGTGGAATTCTCAAAAAACTGCTCTAAACTGTCCGGCAAAGCCATATCTAAAACCACGCGAGCTTGCGCACATATCGAACGAAACAGCTTTGTCATTTTTGCTTTAATTTTTACCGGCCTATAAGACAGACCGCCAATTCCTAAACCAGCTAAAATAGCCAGTTTATCCAGGTAAGACACTTCATTAAGTGCACAGTTATGTATATTTAAAATATAATCAATAAGCAGTTTATGATAGCCGTCGTACACGCTAATATTAAAAAGCAATCTATCAACAGAATATTTCCCTCCGGAAACAATTTTATAAAAAAAGGTTGTTTTTTCCAGCGGCAAAAGGAATGGGGAAATAGAAAAACCTTCTTTCAGCCATTTTCCAGTGTAGGCCAAACCAACCAAATTATTTCTGTATTGTTTTAATGTTCCTATTTTGGCATTTCTATAATAAACATCCACAGCTTCTACAAACATAATTGTCGCCTCGATAATTTAGCAGTTTGATACTTTCCTGCGTCAAGATTTTGCGACACTTCATTTAGTCTTATTTTGCCGGAAGATGTGCGCGGTAACGGCTCATAAGAGAGAGCGAATTTTTTTATTTTCTTATGCACAGATAACCTGCGGCTTTTTCTAGCCAACTCTTCAGCCACACGCTGATAACAATTCTCCAGCCTAACCACGGGTACTATTACAGCAAAAACCATTTCCCGACCGGCAATCCGCCGTCCTAGAACAGCAAGCTCTTTGATCAGCTTAGAGGTCGCGTAATACGGTTCCAATTCTTCAGGATAAATATTTTTGCCGGAATCCAAAACGATTACATTTTTTTTACGTCCGGTGATATGCAAATCGTCGTCTTTATCCAAAAACCCCAGATCGCCTGTGGCAAACCAGCTCTCAGGATCAAAGGCTTCTTTATTCGCTTGAGGGTTATGGTAATAGCCCGCCATAACTGAAGCGCCTTTCAGATAAATTTCGCCGACACCATTAGTGTCTGGCCGGTGGATTTTTACAAAGTTTCCACGAAATGGTTTGCCTACACAAGCTGGTTTCGGCTTCTCCACAGAATTACCGCAAAAGCCAGCGGCGGTTTCGGTCAAGCCGTATCCTTCCAATAATTTAAAACCAGCTCTCTCATAATAATAAAAATATTTTGGCTTCAGCGGCGCTCCGCCGCTAATGAAAAAACGCACTTTCTTGCCCAGCAACAAACGAATTGGCTGAAAAAATCCCGCTAATAGTCCACTCAAAATCGGAGTTTTTGGAATATGCAATGCGCTGATAATAATAAAATATTTTAACCTAGCTTGAGCCTTGATCTTCTTTAAAACGCTTTCAAATAAAAATTCAAAAATCTGCGGCGTCGCGGCAAAAATCGTTATCGGATATTTAGTAAGACTTTCTATAATATCTCCACTCTTTGGTGAGTTCTGAAAAATTATTGCCGCGCCATTAAAATAACCGCCCAAAAAACCTGTAACCAATCCATACACATGATAGAACGGCAAAAAAGCTAAAATTGTGTCCGACAAATTAATATTAAGATGTTCTCGATAAAAAACCAGCGCGGTGTGAATTAAGTTTGCGTGGGTTAGAGCGACGATTTTAGGCTGGCCAGCAGAACCAGAGGTGTAAAACAAAGCCGCAATCGTGTCCGGTTTTTGTTGTATGTCTGGTAAGAATGGCTGTTCTACATCAACAGAATTCAGCAAATGTTTTGTCAGGCTGTAATCAGCAGCTGAAAACTCTGGGGAAACATAAACAGCTTTAGCTTTAACTTTTTTAAGAATTTCTCGGCTTTCTCGAAGAGACCAATTAACATCCATGACCAGAACAACCGCTCCTAAAGCCAAAATTGCGCCAAAAGTGAGGCACCAGTCCGCTGAATTTCGGCTTAAAATGCCGACAACATCCCCTGCTTTAAAACCATGTGTTTTTAAGAAAGCGGCGCGTGCCTGCATTAAACGCCAGACATCCTTGTATGATAAATTTCTTTCGGCAAAACATATTTTGTCAGAATATTTAGCAGTTATTTCTTGCGCCAGCAGATAGAAATCCATACAACCTACGCTTCCACTCTGCAAAACTTTTTGGCAGGTGCTTTAGACAAAACCGCCACGGGCAGCGTGTAAACTTCATTTTCTTTGGTGTTTTTATTGATAAGGCTGCCCATGCCTATGTAATTATCTTTGGCTATTTTTATGCCGTTAGCAATAGTAGAATTAGCGCCAATAAAGCCATGCTCTCCAACTTCTACGCCTGCAAGGATCAAAGCATGTGGAGCTACATATACATGATCTTTTACTTCCGCTCCATGCCCAACATAATTACTTCCCATTAAGAAAACATTATCACCGATTTTAGAAAATGGTTGCACAATAACGTTATCTAAAATAATGCAATTTTCCCCAATCTGCACGTTAGGCCATACTCTAGCCCCTGCAGATTGATAAGTCGCACAATGATAGCCGAATTTTTTTAACTTCTGAAATAGCCTAGCCCTTCTGTAATTAAGTTGGCCATAAGCCTGCGCGGCAAAAGCAAAATACTCTTCAGGCGGAAAGATCTTATCAATTTCATCTAACGGACACACCGGTAAGCCAAATTGTTCTTTTTTGATAGAAGGAATTTCCGCTGCAAAGCCAGCCACTTTCATGCTGCTATCTTTAGAAAAATATTCGTAAGCAAGCTCTCCAAACAAATCCGTACCAACTATAACTACTTTTTTCATAATGTATTCTATTTAGCAGTGTTCATTATATAAAAATCTTCAGTGTCAAAATCCACAAAGACATTTTTATCTTTCGGCAATTGCGGATATTTAACGAATATTTCATTCCACCATTGTCTCTGTAAATTCATGGCCTCCGCTCTGGCATTCAGCGCGGCGTTCACGAACACCTGCACCTGCTCCGCCGTTACCCCCTGCTGCAATGCCGCCGGTTGCGCAGCCTGCGCCGCGACATTGATCCGGTTGTTTATCAAGATCAAACTCTCCACTTCGTCCCGCGTCGCCTTGATATTCAGATCCTCTCTCCGCGGATGCACCTTCCCGCAGATCGGGCAGATCTCTGGTTTAGCTTCCGCAACCTCTTTATTTTTACTGCTATCGTTCGTGTTTGCCATATTTTTTTCCTCCCTGTGTTTTTTTATCTGTAAAGCAAATATCTTTGCCGCCGCGCGCCGAGTCTCACTTAACTTCGCTAACGCTTGAGGGGTGTCTCAAAATAACTGTTCCGTCTTCATTGAAACTCTTTGTCCCCTCGAGTTTGTCATACTCTTCCCAGTATTTCCGGCTCCATTTAGATTGTAATTTGTGCACTTCGCAGATATTGGTCGTTCGGTAAAACTCTCCTTTTTCGGCAAACGCGCCACCGATACACCAAGCGCAAGAACTCTCTACAGAACAATCCAAACATTTTTGAGGTGAAATTTTTTTCCGCGTCTGCTGACGCACTATCTCGAAGCGTTCCTTGTGATTAAGTCCATTCCACACATCACCCACGTAAAAGTCCAGTTTCCGGCTGTGCATAGTGTTGGGAGAGAAACGGAAACACGGGTATATTTTGCCGTTTATCGACAGGCACGGCATGGAGCCGCTACCGCACCAGCCTTTGTCTGGAGCATGCATAGGTTCGCCAATACCAAAAGCCTTATCAAACATGCTAACGTATACATCCTGCCGGTGTTCTAATATGTAAGCTATCGATTTTTCCATTTCTTTATCGAGTAAGGCTAAGTCATCTTGAGTCAAATGCATATCTTCAAAAATAAAATTCATATTAATATGCTGCAAATTCATTTCTTCATGCAAATATTTAATTGATTTAGCCAGATATGGTATAGTGTCCTTGTTACAGGTAGCTTTGGTAGCGGCGCTGTCCACGCCAAATAAAGATATATACCAATTCCACCATTTCATTATATCTTTCATCGTGCCTGTGCCGTCTTTCCAGATCCGATTTTGGTCATGAATTTCCGGACAGCCGTCCACGCTCACACCAAGCGATAAATTATCTTTATACTTGAGGATAAAATCTCTGACTTTGGGGTCTTCAAACAATGTCCCGTTGGTGGATATACTCGCCCGCCATCTATATGCCCATTTATGACCCAGAGATATGGCGCGGCATTGATAGTGTTGAAGGATTTTGTCCAGCAAATCCGGCACCATCAGCGCATCCCCGCCGATAAAGTCTAGAATAAGTCCGTTTTGCAAAATATGTCTTTCTTTTTCCGTAGCATCGATAGGATTATCATCGTTTAAAATAATATCTATAAATTTCTGCGCATATTCCAAGGGCAGATTTCCCGGACGCTTATCCACCTCATAACAATATTTGCAGCGCAGATTGCAGTCTTCAGTCACCTGAAAAGTTATGCTTAATCCCGAATATTCCTCTATTCTAGGAATCATGCGCAGACTCCATTGTATATAATTCGTAAGTTACATAATCTATAAACAATCGATTTTTATTTGTTCCTTTTATTGACGGATAATCCTGCTCAAGCTCGCGCCAGAAAGCGTCCAGTAAATACTCTGAGTCAGCCATAGTAAAAATTGCTTCTCGAAAAATTCGCTCGGCCTCAGCCGTGGGCATAAAAGCCGGCGCTAGGCCGGGTTGAGCAGCCTGTCTGGCGCATGCGTATTTATTGGTAGCTAATTCAAATTTTTTGATGGTGTCCCTATTTGCCACCGCAAGTTTACGTTTATGCATAACCTACTCTCCGGCGCCTATATAAGCCGTCGTGCTGACAGGCGAAGCGCCGCTGGCTGGGTCTGTGCCGATCCGCGCCGTATGTGCGCAGCCGCTAAAACACCCGCTGCTGCAGGCCGTGTAACAATTGTTCCGGCAGTTCGTGCTGCAATTTATATGACAGGCATTAGTGCAGTTGCTCGTGCAGGCGGAAACCCCGCAATCACTGCCGCAGTCTTTCCGGCAGGCCGCGTAACAATTATTCTCGCAGGCGGCATTGCCGCAGGTCGTACTACAAGAGCCTTTGCAGCCGCCATAGCATGTCTCCAGGCAGCCGCCAGTGCATGTTCCTCCGCAAGAACCCTGGCAGCCGCTACTACAACCTACGGTACACTGACCAATACAGGACGTACTACATTCTCCCTGGCAGCCGTTATTGCAGCCGCCGGAGCAACCATCGGTACAGGTGATTTGACAGCCGTCTCCGCAGTTAGAGGTACAGCCGCTAGTACAAGCGCTAGACTGACAGCCGGTACCACAGTTCCCACTACAACCACCAGTACAGGTTGTTTGACAGCCGTCATTACAACCAGTGGTGCAGCCGCTGTTGCAATCTCCAAGACAGCCGCCGGAGCAGCCCTGACAGGAACGCTCACATTTGCTACCATTGTCAGCATAACCAGTACAACGATCCCCGCAGCCGCCTTTGCACACATCACCGCACAAAGTATTACAGCCGCCGCCGCAAGTTCCATAACAATTGCTTCTACATCCACTACTGCAACCACCGCCGCAGAGATTAGTACAAGTGTTAGCCCCGCAGCCACCTTCACAACCATTGCCACAGGTACCAGCACAGCCGCTTTTACATTTGTCCAGACAGCCGCCACCGCAGGTTCCAGCACATTCTTCTCCGCAATACGTAGCGCAGCCGCCGCCGCAAGCCGCTGTGCAGCCATTCCCACAGCCAGTTGTACAGCCAGTACCGCAATCCGCAGTGCAGTTTGTGCCGCAAGCTGAAGTGCAGGCCGTACCGCAGCCTCCTGTGCAATTATTGCCACAGCCTACAGAGCAGGCCTGACTGCAGCCGCCGTCGCAAGCGCCACCGCAGTTTACGCTGCAAAGGGCAAAACAATTTGATCCGCAGCCCAGCCCGCAGGCTGATGTGCAACCAACACACCGCGCGTTATTCAGCGCGTCATCGATAACCTGTCTGATCTCTTCCAAATGCCTGGCCCTGAGCCTGGTGGCCAGAGCCGTTATATTTTCGTTCCAGGGGAATGTGCCGCTGCCGTTATAATTAACCAGACCCTGTGTAGCCGCGCGCAAAAGCACGAGCTGATTTGCCTCTATTTTAGTTTTATCCTTTACAACCGGATCTATGCTCTTACCAATTGCTTGAGTTGCTGTTAGTGACGCATAATACGGCTCACCTACCGCACTAACCACGCCGCCCTGCGCAAAATTTACTTTTCGGTCTATTTCTGTTTTGAGATTGGCCAGAGTCTGATTATAATCCGCCGCGTAAGCCTCTTTGTTGGATAAATAATTTTGTTTTTTCTTCTCAGCCGTGTCCGCCAGTCCCACATTGGTTGTCGGTGTTCCGCCCGCCCCTGTCAACGGTTCCTCTGCCGTGCTGTCCGGCGTCCGGTATTTGTAGCGCGCCATAAACATACCCCCTTTTAGTGTGTCTTTGGTTTCTAACAAATCAGTTAGATAACATATTACTTTATATTATACAGCCTATCGTCTTTAAGTCAATAGACTATATACTAAATGCCCCAAATGTCCTGAAAATAATACTGGAGCATTATTTATGGAAGATGATTTGTTAACACATATCGGCAGCACAATACGCACTCTGCGCAAAAAGCAAGGCTTGTCTATGGAACAGTTAGCTGACAAAGCAAATATTCATCTAACCTATCTGGCACAGATCGAAAAAGGCCAGCGCAATCTGTCGATTAAATCTTTTTGGCAGCTCGCCGCGGCTCTGAGCATCAAGCCGGTGTCGCTCCTGCCGGAAAACCGCCAGATCAACACACGCGACAATTATCTCAACAGGATCGTTCCGGTTTTGAATAAACTGGAGCCGCAGAAAAAAGAAATCGTCCTGCATATGGTCAAAGAATTATCTTTGCAGCTGGCGCGGGTTTAACGATCCCGATAGTTTTCCGACAGCAGGCAATATGTTAAAATTAATATTATGAATAAAGCTAAAAAGAAAACCGCTGAACAATTGAGAAAACAAATCAAGAAAACCGTTCAGGACATATTCAAAAAATATGAAGATGTTTTTGTAACTTTGAGCAAGTAATGAAAACGCTTATTTCCAGCGAGGCTATACAATATATCTATGCTGATTATGTTGTTGTTTGCGCACAGAAAAATCTGCCGGCACAGGAACGATTGACAGAAAAACAACAGGCCGAAATTTTCGGCGTTATTAAGTCCGCAGCCAATGTAGTTTTCGGAAAAAAACTGTATCCTACAGTTTTACAACAGGCCGCTTTTATTCTTTATACACTAAATAAAAGACATATATTGCTAGATGGCAATAAAAGATTTTCTTTAATGCTGGTTTTGTATATTTTACATGAATACAAAATAGATGACACAAAAATGTCCACAGACGATTGGGAAATGCTGATTATCCGCATTGCGGCAGATGTTAATTATTCATTAGAAAAAACCACTGCTTTTCTAGAAAATAAGCTGGCTTCATAGGTGCTTGGTAACGCAACCAAAAACGAACATACCTTGACAGCAATGTTTTTCGTGCATACAATATATCCGTGCGGTTTGAATGGGACGAACAAAAAAATAAAGCCAACCTGGAAAAACATGGCTACGATTTTAGCGTGGGAATTATTGCGCTGAACGACCCTGACGCCATAACTGCCGAGGACATACGAAAAGACTACGGAGAGATTAGAGAAATAACCATTGGTAAGATAGCCGCTGAAATTTTTGTGGTGGTCATTCATACTGAAAGAAACAACGTTACCAGGATAATCTCTGTGCGTCCGGCAAACAAAAAAGAAAGGAGAAAATACTATGAGTACAACCAGAATAACTTTAAAAGAAGCTAAAAAAAGGCTGACCCCGGCGATGCTCAAACGCCTGCGCGTTAAGGACAGCGAGATAGATTATGCGGAAATTCCTGAACTTGATGAGAATTTCTGGACTAAGGCCAAGCCGCGGCGCGGCCGGCCTAAAAAAGAGGTTTGCAAAGACATGGTCAACCTGCGGCTTGATCATTTTTCTGTGCTGGCTTTGAGACATAGCGGCAAAGGCTGGCAGACCCGGGTCGGCGAATATATCAATCAGGGAATTAAGAATGGGGTGCTTTTGCCCAAATTTTAAAAAATCTCCGATTTCGGCTATACTATAATTTATGCTGGCTCTAAAATATGATGCCGCGGGTCTGATCCCCGCTGTCGTGCAGGACTATCAGGACGGCGCGGTCTTGATGCAGGCTTATATGAATGAAGAGGCTTTGCAAAAAACTCTGGCCAGCGGCGAGACCTGGTTTTACTCGCGGGCGCGGCAAACGCTCTGGCACAAAGGCGAAACATCCGGCCATTTCCAAAAAGTAAAAGAAATTTACACGGACTGCGACCGGGACTGTCTGCTGCTCAAGGTGGAGCAGATCGGCGGCATTGCCTGCCATACGGGACAGCGCAGCTGTTTTCACGAAAGGCTAAAATAATGGAGGCTCTGGAAAAAATTTACAAAATCATTCAGCAGCGGGCAGCACAGCCGGAAGCCGGTTCGTACACTAATTATTTGCTGGACAAAGGGCTGGATAAAATTTTGAAAAAAGTCGGTGAGGAAGCCAGCGAAACTATCATCGCCGCCAAGAACGGCGAGAAAGCCGCGCTGGCCGGCGAGATCGCCGATCTGCAATATCATTTATTGGTAATGATGTATAATTTAGGCGTGGCTCCTGCCGACATCGAACAGGAATTAAGCAGCCGTTTTGCCAAAGGGGGATTTCATGGCCGAACAGGAAAATAAAATAGACTTCACCAAAATTTCCGCGCTGGACTGGCTGAAAATCTCCGTGGTGTTGCTGGCTGCCGCGCTGGTTTTGTACCGCTGTTTTTTGCCGTTCCGCGCGGAGTACGCTTTCCGCGAAGCCTACAATCTCGAGGCGCAGATGAATGCGCCCAATCTGCCCGCGGAGCGCCGCGAAGCCGCCGCGCAGAAAGCCATCGAGAAATACGAAAAAGTCAAAAAACTGGCGCCGTGGGAAACCTACTACCATATACAGCTGGCGCGTATTTACGAGACGCAGGCACGGCAGGAAACAGACCCTGAAAAAAAACGCGCTAAAATTCAGCAGGCCGACGATATTTACGATCTTTGCTTAAAAATCTCGCCGGATAATCCCTGGTACGTCATGCGCAAAGCCGAGATCTACGGAATGTACGCGGAGATCGAGCCGGACGCGGCCAAAAGAGCGGAATTACTGCGCCGGCGTGAAGCAAAAATTTTAGAGTCCGCTGAGTTAGATCAAAACAACGGCATCTTTCAAACCGCCGCGGCCAATCTTTATTTTCAAAAAGGCGAGCTGGGTCAGGCCGCGGAAAAATATCAGCATGTGCTGGAGATAGACGACCGCACCGGCGAAGCGTATGTCATGCTGGCGGAGATCGCCCGCCGTCATGGTCAACCGGAAAAAATAGAAGAGCTGTACCAAACGCTGGTCGTAAAAAATCCAGATTTTCCCAACACGCGTTTATATCTTGGCCAGATCTACGAACAGCGCGGACAATTAGCGGACGCCATCGAGCTGTACAAAGCAGAAGCTCTGCTTGATAAAAACAACGAAACGGCCTATCGCGTTTTGGGCAGCGCCTGCTATCGCGCCCAGGAGTGGCGCAATATGGAAGTCGCTTACAATCGTTTGACGATCATCCGGCCGGACAACGTGGATTATTATTTGTACAAAGCGCACGCCCAAATCCAGCAGAACAAACTTAAAGAAGCCCTGGCCGTTTATGAAGCCGTGCAAGCTCTGCGGCCAGACGACGCCAATATCCAGAACAATATCAACGCTTTGAAAGCGCGGGGGATTTAAATGCGCCGGCTGCTGTTGATCTTGCTTGTCAGCGGCGCGGTTATTTTCACGTATCTCGGTTTGTTTTTTTTGAGCGCGCGTGGCGGCGGAGAAAAAATCACGGTTTATTTTTACCGCTATGAACAATTATACGCAGCGGGGCGCGTTTTGCCGGAAAATGTTCTGCCCATATCCGCCGCGCTGCAGGCTTTATTTGCCGGGCCAACAACGGAAGAAAAAAGCAACCGCGTGCAGACCATGATCCCGGCCGAGCTGCAATGGCGCGATTTTTCCATAGAAAAAGACATTTTAGTTTTGAATCTCAACGAGCCGCTGCTGCGGATTTCCGGCGGGTACAATGTCATTGACAGCATGCTCAAGCAAATAGTCTTTACAGCCACGGAAATAAAAGGTATAAAAGCGGTGCGTTTTCAGATCAGCAATCAGCCGGAACAAACGCTCATTATCGGCGGCGAAGGCTACACTATCGACCGTCCGCTGGGCAGAAATTATTTTGCGGGAGAGCATTGATGGCTATAAGCAGCAATGACGCCAGACATGCCGCCGATCTAGCGCGGCTGGATTTGAGCGAGCAGGAGTTAGCGGTCTACACCGAACAGTTAAACCAAATTCTCACTTACGCTCAGGAGCTGGAAAAGCTCAACACCGACGATGTCGAGCCGACCTATCATTCCATCGAGACCAGCACAGTCCTGCGCGAGGACAAAGTTGTCGAATTTCTCAATCAAGCCGGCCTGCTCAAAAACGGCCCCGACGTCAGCGGGACAAGTTTTGTCGTGCCGAGGATACTTTAATGCAGCATTTGACTTTGAAAGAATTGCAAAAAAAACTGCGCGGCGGAGAAACGACCGCGGTCGAGGCTGCGCAAAAAGTCTTGACGCAGATCCAGAAGCACGAGCCGGTCGTCAAGGCTTATTTACAGGTCTTTGCCGCAGACGCGCTGGCGCAGGCGCAAAAAGCCGATGAGTTGTTGCGCGCAACCGGCGGAGATGAAGCCGATCGGCGCGAACGGCCGCTGCTTGGTATTCCGCTGGCGATCAAAGACAATATGAATCTGCTGAACACTGAAACGACCTGCGCGTCGAAAATTTTGCAAGGTTATATTTCGCCATACACCGCCACAGCCGTGCAAAAATTACAGGCCGCCGGCGCGGTCATCGTCGGCAAGACCAATCTTGACGAATTTGCTATGGGTTCGTCCACCGAGAACTCGGCCTTCCAGCAAACGACTAATCCCTGGGACAAAGAGCGTGTGCCGGGCGGTTCCTCGGGCGGCGCGGCGGCGGCTGTCGCGGCAGATGAATGTTTTGGCTGTCTGGGTTCGGATACCGGCGGCTCGATCCGCCAGCCGGCGTCTTTTTGCGGCGTGGTCGGTCTGAAGCCGACTTACGGCCTGGTCTCGCGTTACGGTCTGATCGCTTTCGCTTCGTCGCTAGATCAGATCGGCCCGTTGGCCAAAACCGTTGAAGACGCGGCGTTGCTTTTAAATGTTATCGCCGGTTATGACACTCTGGACTCCACATCGGTTAAACAACCGGTCAAAGACTACACGGAGCTTTTAGATCAGGACATCCGGGGCAAAAAGATCGGCGTTATCAAAGAGTTGCTGGGCAGCGGCATTGACGACGCGGTGCGGCAGACTATACACACGGCTCTGGACAGCTTAAAAAAACAGGGCGCGATTATCGAGGAAGTTGAAATGCCGTCTTTTCAGCACGCGCTGGCCGCATATTATCTGGTCGCCACTTCCGAGGCCTCGGCCAATCTCGCGCGTTTCGACGGCGTGCGTTTCGGCCACCGCAGCCAGAACGCCCGGGATATGCTGGAGTTATTCAAAAAATCCCGCGCGGAGGGTTTTGGCGCAGAAGTCAAACGCCGCATCATGCTTGGCGCTTACGCGCTGTCCGCCGGTTATTACGACGCTTATTATCTCAAGGCGCAAAAAGTCCGCACGGTCATCAAGCAGGATTACCACAAAGCTTTTGCCCGTTACGACGCCGTGCTTTCGCCAACCTCGCCGAGCATTGCTTTTAAACTCGGCGAAAAAATAAATGATCCCCTGAGCATGTATTTTTCCGACATTGCGACTATTCCGGTCAATCTGGCCGGTCTGCCGGGCATCAGCGTGCCCTGCGGCGCGGTTGACGGTCTGCCCGTCGGCTTGCAGCTGGTCGCCGATGAATTTGCCGAACAAAAATTGCTGCAAATCGCCACGGCGGTGGAGCGCGGCAGCCAGTTTGAAAGGATACGCCTATGACGGAATACACAGCGGTCATCGGTCTGGAAATTCACACGCATCTGAAAACCAGGAGCAAGATGTTCTGCGCCTGCTCGACGGAATTCGGCAAACCGCCCAACAGCAACACCTGTCCGGTCTGCACCGGTCAGCCCGGCGCTTTGCCGGTCTTAAATAAAGAAGCGGTCAATCTGGCCATTCGCTGCGGTCTGGCTTTGAACTGCGTTATAAATAAAAAAAGTGTTTTCGCCCGCAAAAATTATTTTTATCCCGATCTGCCCAAAGGCTATCAGATCTCCCAGTTTGACCGGCCCGTCACCTCGAACGGTTTTGTGAATATTCAACTGCCGGACAGTACGGAAAAACGTATCGGCATTACGCGCGCGCATTTGGAAGAAGACGCCGGCAAGCTCGTCCATCAGGGCGCGGAAGGCATCGAGGGTTCGACGGCTTCACAGGTCGATCTCAACCGCTCCAGCGTGCCGCTGCTGGAAATTGTTTCGGAGCCGGACATCCGCTCCGCCGAAGAAGCGCGCGCGTATTTGGACAAAATTAAATCTATTTTACAATTTGCCGGCGTGTCCGACGCCAATATGGAAGAAGGCAAATTACGCTGCGACGCCAACATCTCCATCCGTCCCGCCGGACAAAAAGAATTTGGCGTAAAGGTGGAGATCAAAAATATGAATTCTTTCCGCGCGGTGGAGCGGGCGATCAAGATCGAGATCGAGCGGCAAAAACAGCTTTTGGCGGCCGGTCAGACAATCCTTCAGGAAACGCGCAGTTATGACGAGGCGGCCGGCAAGACCGTGTCAATGCGCAGCAAAGAAGAAAGCCACGATTACCGTTATTTTCCTGAACCGGATCTTCTGCCGCTGCTCATTGATGACGCCTGGATCGCCAGGGTCAAAAAAGAACTGCCGGAGCTGGCCGAACAAAGAATAAGCCGCTATCAGGACGAGTACGGCATTTCCGCTTATGACGCGCGCGTCCTGACGCTCGACAAAGCCGTGTCGGATTTTTTTGACGCGGCGGCCAGATCATACAGCGGCGACAAAAAGACCATCGTTAACTGGCTGACGACCGACGTGCTGGGTTATCTCAAAACTGAAAATCTGGAATTACCGCAGACCAAACTCACACCGGAAAATCTGGCCGAGATGCTCGGCCTCATCGATAATAAAACTATTTCCGGCAAGATCGGCAAAGAGCTAATCGTTCAAATGCTGAAAACCGGCGCGTCCGCCCAGCAGCTCGTGGAAACCAGCGGTCTGCGGCAGATCACCGACGAGAGCGCGCTGCAAAAAATCGTGCAGGAAGTGCTGACCGCCAATCCCCAGCAACTCGCGCAGTATCGCTCCGGCAAGACCGCGCTCAAAGGCTATTTTGTCGGCGAGACAATGAAAAAAACCAAAGGTCAGGCGGCGCCACAGCTGGTCAATCAAATACTGGACAAACTGCTGAAAACTTAAACCTGTTTTTCATTAAACAAAATTTTTACAAAATCTCGTTTGCTGTACAGCACTCTGTCAATATAAACAATTTTATTTTCGCAGCGGTAAAAGATTGTGTAATTTTCACAAATTAAAAAACGGTAATCCGTTTTGGGGATAATTTTAGAATTCAAAGGAGCGCCGATTTTGGGATAACGCGCCAGCCGGGAAATACGGGATAGGATTTTAGCGAGCGTCTTTTGTGCCGCAGCGGGGTTTGCTAATTCCGCGGCAATGTAGCCGCTGATTTCCTGCAAGTCCTGTCTAGCCAGCGGGGCAAGGCACAGCTTGGTCATTTGGTCAGGCCGAGACTCGTTTTTACTTCGGCCAGAGACAGCCAGCCTTTGGCGCCGGACTGTCTGCCGCGCGCTAGTTCAGACAGGAGTTGATTGGTCGCCTGCATTTTTTCATAATCCCGCAGAGCCATCAGCGCATAAAGACCGCGCCCGTTTTTAGTCAGAAATACCGGCGCGTCAACCGCGATGTCACGCAGCACTTCAGTGTAATTGCGCAAATCTGAAACCGGTTTAATAGTGGGCATTTTGCCGCTCCTTTTTAGCTGTAAAAATTATAGCATAATTTAACAGCAAATATAGCAGCAGTCATTCTGGTTAAATTACGGTACAATAACGTCTATGAACTTGCTCCGCGAGATTTTTCACCCTTACAAACGCATAAAAAAAGCGCGTTTTGAGGCCTGTACGATGTGCCAGCTCAAATGCGTAAGCTGTGATACGGCCAGCGGTGAATCGCGCCGCAATGCCGTAGGCTGGGGCTATCTCAAGGCCGCTGATTTTCAAAAATTTGCCGCGCAAAATCCCGCGATCAAAATGATCGAGCTTTCCAACTGGGGAGAGATTTTTCTCAATCCCGAAATCGCCGAAATTTTCCGCATCGGTTATGAGCATGGCCTGGAGCTGACCGCCGGCAACGGCACAAATCTGAACAACGTAAAGCCAGAAGTTTTGGAAGCGCTGGTCAAATATCGGGTACGCTATATTTCGGTGTCACTCGACGGCGCGTCGCAGGAAACCTACGCGCAGTACCGGCGCGGCGGCAATTTTGACCGTGTCATCGCCAATCTCAAAATACTCAATGAATTTAAGCGGCGGCATAATTCTCCGTATCCGCGGCTCGGCTGGCAATTTATAGTTTTCGGCCACAATGAACACGAGCTGGCCAAAGCGCGCGCTCTGGCGAAAGAACTAAATATGGAATTCAAACCCAAATTAAACGCGCACGAAGAAAATTCTCCGCTGCGCAATCCCGAAGCCGTGCGCCGCGAGCTGGGCTTGAAATACATTTCCCGCGCCGAGTACGAACAAAAGACCGGCCGTTTTCGCGCGCTGGCCTGCCATCAGCTCTGGCAGCAGCCGCAGATCAATTGGGACGGCAAACTGCTGGGCTGCTGTCAGAATATTTGGGGCGATTTTGGCAATGTGCTGGAAACGCCGCTCAAAGATTTGCTGATTAGCGAGAAATATCTTTACGCCAAGAAAATCCTGCTGGCCGCGCCGGAAGCCAGACGCCGGCCTTTGCGGCCTGATCTGCCCTGCGCGCGCTGCGTGTTTTTCCACCGGCTAAAATCGCTGCGTCTCGGGACATTTATAAACAGAGAGGAGTTAAAACAATGAATGCCGACGTAATAAGCAAACTTAAAGAAATAGACCGGCTAAAAAAAGAGCTGGACGGATTGCAACCGTTTGATAAAACGGTATGGGAATATTTTAAAGCCTACTTAGACACTGAGCTAACTTACAACAGCAACGCTATTGAGGGCAGCACGCTTTCTTTGTGGGAAACCAAAGAGATTTTAGACAAAGGTTATGTTTATAAGACTACGCCAACCAGAGAAATTCTAGAAGTTATCAATCACCGCGATGCTCTAAGATACCTGGAAACTTTAACCAGCGCCAAGCCGCCTTATATCATCTCTACCGCGGAAATACTAAATCTGCACAGAGAAATATTAAAAGGCATAAAAAATGACCGGGCTGGAAAATTCAGGCAAGAGAATGTTTACATTCGCCTAAAAAAAGAGGACGCCTCAACCGCCGTAAAGAATTTTCCAGAATGGCAAGCCGTGCCGGAATTAGTGACCGATCTTTTACGCTGGCTAAGAGATAGCGAAAAAAACTATCATCCGGTTATCCTGGCAGCAGAGCTGCATTATAGATTTGTGGCTATCCATCCGTTCATAGACGGCAACGGCAGAACATCACGTCTGCTAATGAATTTAATCCTGTTGCAAAACGGATACACCTTTGCTAATGTGGCCATGCAGCATAGAACAACTTATATAAACGCCATAACCACAGCAGACAATACTCAGGATATGACCGTTTTTTACCTGGTGGTTATTGAGGCCTTGAAAACAATGCTGGAGCTTTATATAAAAACTTTCAAAGAGCGGATCATTTGGAAATAGCCAGCATTGGCTTTTCAAGGAGGAATTTTTATGCAAAATTTAAAACTAAACAACGGAGTGGCCATACCGGAAATCGGCTTCGGCACGTGGCAGACGCCCGACGGCGAAACAGCGGTGCAGGCTGTAAAGACCGCGCTGGAATCCGGCTACACGCATATAGACACGGCGGCCTGTTATGAAAATGAAGCCAGCGTCGGCCGCGCCATGCGGGAAAGCGGAATTCCGCGCGAGAAACTTTTTATCACCACCAAACTCTGGAATACCGAGCGCGGCTACGACAGCGCGTTAAAAGCTTTTGCGGTCAGCCTGCAAAAATTGCAGCTGGAATACATCGATCTGTATCTTATTCACTGGCCAGACAATAAAAATCCTGAGCTAAATATTGCCAGCTGGAAAGCTTTTGAAAAACTTTACAAAGACGGCTTGATCAAAGCGCTCGGCGTTAGTAATTTTACGCCGCGGCATTTACAGCCCTTGCTGGACACAGCGGAAATAAAACCGACGGTCAACCAGATCGAATATCACCCGGGATACCGGCAGGAGGAAACCGTGGAATTCTGCCGGAAACACGCTATTTTGGTCGAAGCCTGGAGTCCTCTGGGCTGCGGGCGCATCCTGCAGGACGAAAATCTGCGGCTGATCGCGCAAAAATATAACAAATCGATCGCCCAGCTTTGCCTGCGCTGGTGCCGGCAAAACGGTGTTCTGCCGCTGCCGAAATCCATCACACCGGAACGGATCAAAGAAAACCTGCGGGTGTTCGATTTTGAGATCAGCGCGGATGATCTGCAATATATTAATGATTTGCCGCAGTTTGGCTGGTCAGGATTTAAAATTTAGAACTGGTTAAAGTTTTCAGCAAATCCTCGCGCCGCAAAAGTTTCAGCGCTTTGGCCACCTGCCGGTAATTCTGAGGCAAATGCGGCTGTAGCAGGGCTTTTTGAAAAGCGCGCTCTTCTCCGCGCGGCACATGCACCGGCTTTTTCGTAAACGGGTCCAGACCGGTGTAATACATCGCGGTCGCCGCGGTCAGCGGCGTCGGCGTGAAATTCTGCGCCTGCTCCAGATGGAGATGATGCTCGTGGAGATACAGGGCAAGATCCAGCGCGTCCTGCAGTGTGCAGCCCGGGTGCGCGGAAATAAAATACGGCACGATGTATTGTTTTATATTGTGCGCCTTGTTGAACGCCAGAAATTTATTCAGAAATTTTACATACAGATCATAGGGCGGCTTGCCCATGATTTGCAAAACTGGCTCGCAGATATGCTCCGGCGCGAGGCTGAGCTGTCCGCCGACGTGATGCGTGAAAAGCGTTTCCATATATTCCGGATCGAGCAAAGCCAGATCATAACGAATGCCGCTATTGAGCAAAACTTTTTTGACACCGGGGAGCTGGCGCGCGCGGGAGAGCAGGGCTTTTTGCCGCGTGTGCGCCGTGTGCAACTCGGGGCAGATCTTGGGGTACAGACAGCTGGCGCGCGCGCATTCCCGTCCAGACCGGCAATGCATGCCGTACATATTGGCTGTGGGGCCGCCGAGGTCAAAGATCGTGCCTTTGAAATCCGGATCGCGGCAAATGATCATCTGCAGTTCCTGAAGGATACTTTCTTCTGAGCGGTTAATGATCTGCCGGCCGTGATGCTGGGAAATCGCGCAAAAAGCGCAGCCGCCAAAACACCCGCGATGCGTGATCGTCGAAAAACGCACAAAGTCGTAACAGGGAATTTTCTGCCCTTTGTAACGCGGATGCGGCGCGCGGGTAAAAGGCAGGAAAAATAATTCGTCCACTTCCCGGCCGGTCAGATTGTCCGGCGGTGTGGTTACTAAAAAACGATCCTGATACGGCTCGACTATGACGCGCGGTTTTTTCCGGCGGCCTTCGCGGAAATACAGCGCAAAATGTTCCGCGTGCGTTTGCCGGTCGGTCAAAGCTTTTTCCGCGGACGGCAAAATCAGTTTATCCCCTGGCACACTGTCGAGAGTCTTATATGCTTTCGTGCTGTTAGGCGGCTGCGGCAGGTCTGCCCACCGCCCGCCCGCCCGTAGATGCTCCGCGATCAGCAGCGTCGCTTTTTCGGACATGCCGTAAAGCAGCAGATCAGCTTTGGCGTCAAGCAGCAGCGAGCGGCGGGGCTTGTCGTCCCAGTAATCATAATGCACAAAACGCCGCAAACTCGCCTCTACGCCGCCCAAAACCACCGGCACATTTTTGTAAACCCGC
>JAIRWS010000078.1 GCA_031268855.1 Candidatus Margulisiibacteriota bacterium
GCGCGCAGTTTATCCATATTGGGTTTGCCGGCCTTGCACTCTTTGACAAACTCGTCGGCAAATTCGCCGCTCTGAATGCGTTTTAGCACATCTTTCATTCTGGCTTTGACCGAAGCGTCGATGATTTTCGGCCCGACAGTCAGGTCGCCGTATTCGGCCGTGTTGGAAATAGAATAACGCATACCGGCCAGACCGTGTTTGTAGATCAGATCGACGATCAGCTTCATTTCATGCAGACATTCAAAATACGCCATGGTCGGCTGATAACCAGCTTCGACCAGAGTTTCAAATCCGGCTGTGACCAGCGCGGACATGCCGCCGCACAGCACGGCCTGTTCGCCGAAAAGATCAGTCTCGGTTTCTTCTTTGAAAGTCGTTTCAAAAATTCCCGCGCGCGTGCCGCCGATCGCTTTGGCATAAGCCATGGCGATATTCCGCGCCTGACCGCTGTGGTCTTGCTGCACCGCAAACAAATCCGGCACCCCCGCGCCCTCGGTGTAAAGCTGGCGCACCATGTGGCCGGGGCCTTTGGGCGCGACCATGATCACATCAATGTCTGGGGGCGGCGCGATATATTTGAAATGGATATTGAAGCCGTGGGCAAAAGCCAGAATATTGCCCGGCTGCAGATTTTTCTCAATGTCCTGCTTGTATATATCCGCCGCGAATTCATCAGGCGTCAGCATCATGATCAGGTCGGCTTTTTTGGCCGCGTCAGCCGGAGGCAGTACCTCAAAACCGGCTTCTTTGGCCGCCGCCGCGTGCGCGCTGTCTGGCCGCAGACCGATGACGACCCGCAAGCCGCTGTCTTTCATGTTGAGCGCGTGAGCGTGCCCCTGCGAGCCGTAGCCGATCACCGCGATCGTTTTGTCTTGCAATATGCTGATATCGGCGTCCTTATCATAATATGTTTGCACCATTTTACTGCACTCCTTTTTTTAGAATTAAGTACCCGCCCAGGAATACGCTGTCGACGGCGAGCGCCACCCATATTAAACCAAAATCCAAATAATATAAAGCAAACAAATAAGGCGCGCCGGCCGCGATCAGCCAGCTCCAGAGCGATTTAAATCCGGCGCGTCCATGCAGAACAAAATAACTGGCCGCCAAAAATAAATAAAGACCGGCATTCAAGCGATTGTGAATGAAAATATATACGGCGGCTTTTAAGCAGGTCAGCCCTAAAAAAAGCAAAAATAAATCCAGTCTGGCCTGGGGCTGAGAATGAATTTTAGCGGAAGAATGATGTTTTTTTAGCACTATTTTTTGCCTCTGCTCAAAGCGATCTTGCCGGTGCGCACGACGGCCTGCAGGCCGTATTTTTCCAGCAGAGCTTCCAGACCCTCGATTTTGGCGGTGTCGCCGGTCGCTTCTATTATCATGCTGCCTTCAGCGATGTCTATGACTTTGGCGCGAAAAGCGCTGGCCAGCGCGTATATTTCGTGGCGGGTTTTCGGCGCGGCGTTGACCTTGAATAAAACCATTTCACGGCTGATGAATTCACCCTGTGACAGATCCAAAACTTTTTTCACGTCGGGCAGTTTGTTCAGCTGTTTACTGATCTGTTCCAGTATCTCGTCATTGCCGTGCACGACCAGCGTGATACGCGACACGTCTTTGGTTTCCGTGGGGCCGACCGCCAGCGAATCGATATTGTAAGCGCGGCGGCTGAAAAGCCCGGCCACCCGCGCCAGCACGCCGGGTTTATTGTCCACGATTACCGCGATAATATGTTTCATTTTAGCGCTCCAGTTTTCGGCAGCAACATTTTGTTTAACGTGCCGCCAGCCGGCACCATCGGCAGCACATTTTCGTCACGCGCCACTAAAATATTGACCAAGACCGCGCCTTTGTACGCTAAAACTTCCTGAAGCTGCTTGGCCAGATTTTGCGGATCCTCGATCTGCACGCCTTTGAGGCCGTAAGCCTCGGCTAGTTTGAGAAAATCCGGCTGACATTCCGCCATATCGGTATGCGAGTAATGTTCATGGTAAAACAATTCCTGCCACTGGCGCACCATGCCCAGCCAGCGGTTGTTGATGATCAGGATCTTGACCGGCAGTTTATTGGTGGCGATAGTGCCCAGCTCCTGCAAATTCATCTGGATGCCGCCGTCGCCGGCCAGACAAATAATTTGTTCTTTAGGATAGGCCGCCGCCGCGCCCATTGCCGCGGGGAGAGCGAAACCCATCGTGCCCAGACCGCCGGAGGAAAGGAAATGCCGCGGAGACTCTATCCGTAAATACTGCGCCGCAAACATTTGATGCGTGCCGACGTCGGTGATATATACCGCGCGGCCTTTGGTCAGGTCATTCAAAACTTCACAGACCTGCTGTGGTCTGATCGTTTTGCTATCTTTAACATAAGTTAGCGGAAAATCTTTTTGCCATTTGGCGATCTGCTGGAGCCACCCGGCGCGCGGCGCGATTTTTGTTTTTTTCAGCGCGGCCAGCATTTCTTTGAGTATTTCCCGCGCGTCACCGATGATCGGCACGTCTGCCGGCACGCATTTGTTGATCTCCGCCGGATCAATATCCGCGTGAATGATCCTGGCCTGCCGCGCAAAAAGCTGCGGATTGCCGGTGATGCGGTCGTCAAAACGCATGCCGATCGCAAAGATCACATCGGCTGCGCATAGCGCGTAATTCACCGCCGCCGAGCCGTGCATACCCGGCATACCCAGATAACCAGCGGTGTCCGGCGGGATCAGGCCGAGCCCCAGCAGCGTGGTGGTTACCGGCATTCCCGTGATTTGTATAAATTCCGCTAATTCTTTGGCCGCGTTGGCTGTGCTGACGCCGCCGCCAGCGATGACCAGCGGCCGCTCAGCTGACAAAAGCAATTCCACCGCCTGCTTGATCTGGCGCGGATTGCCCCGCAGCGTCGGCTTATAATTGGGCAGATCGATCTTTTCGGGATATTTAAACTCCGCGTCCTGCTTGCAGATATCGGACGGTATATCGATCAGCACCGGCCCGGGACGTCCTGTGCGCGCCAGATGAAAAGCCTCTTTGACCGTGCGCGCCAGCTCATTTACATTTTTGACCAGATAATTGTGTTTGGTGATGGGCATGGTGATGCCGGTCATATCGGCCTCTTGAAAAGCGTCTTTGCCGATCTGCGTCGTGCCGACCTGTCCGGTGATAGCCACCAGCGGCGCCGAGTCCATGTAGGCTGTGGCGATAGCTGTGACAAG
>JAIRWS010000079.1 GCA_031268855.1 Candidatus Margulisiibacteriota bacterium
CATAAAAATCACTCCTTTTATTTTTTTATTCAAGAACGTTCCCGCTCTCGTATCAATCTATCGTAAGCAGTTTGATCTTGTTGCAGTGATTTTTTCTGCTGCGTCGGGGGATCAAAAACCGGCCAGCAAACCGGCGGCTTCCAGTTCCTCGACGATACGCGCGGCGCGGTTGTAGCCGATGCGAAATTTGCGCTGAATATAAGAAATGGATTTCTTGCCAGTGGACTGCACCAGCTGCGCCGCCTGATCAAAAAGCACATCCTTGCCATCATTGCGCACATTTGGCCCGCCGGAACCGGACGCGGCCAGTTTGTCGGCATCTTCCGTCTGCTCAGCCTGCGCGCGCAATTTGCTCAGATCCAGCTCATATGCCGGCGGAGACTGCGCGCGGATAAAACGGGTGACTTGATTGATCTCCTCATCGGAAACAAAGACGCCCTGCACGCGCCGGACCTGCCGCGCGCCAAGCGGCGAGTAAAGCATATCGCCTTTGCCGAGCAGTTTTTCCGCGCCCATGCCGTCAATGATCGTGCGCGAGTCGATCTGCGACTTGACCGCAAAGGCGACGCGCGAGGGCACGTTGGCTTTGATCAGGCCGGTGATCACATCCACCGAAGGACGCTGCGTGGCGATCACCAAATGCAGGCCGGCCGCGCGACCTTTGGCGGCCAGACGATTGATGGATTCTTCCACGTTTTTAGAAGCGACCAGCATCAAGTCAGCCAATTCGTCGATAATTATTACCACATAAGGCAGATGCCTACCCGGCCGGCGGTTGAAATCTTCGATATTGCGCGCGCCGGCTTTTTTGAATTCCTCGTAGCGGTTTTCCATTTCCGGCAGCGCCCAGTGTTTCAAAACGATCTGCGCCATCTGCGCATCGTCGACCACTGGCGCGGCCAGATGCGGCAGATCGCTGTAAACGCTCAACTCCACTTTTTTCGGATCGATCATCACAAAACGCACATCCTGCGGCGCGGATTTAAGCAGGATCGACATGATCAGCGAATTGACGCAGACCGATTTGCCGGAGCCCGTCGCGCCGGCGATGAGCAGATGCGGCATGTCCTGCAGAGAACAAAAAACCGGACTGCCGGCGATATCCAAACCCAGCGCGGCGGTCAGCGGGTGCCGACTGAATTCCGGCTGGCCAGCCAGCTCCGAAAGATTGACCGGCCGCGAGACTTGATTGGGCACTTCAATGCCGACCACCGATTTGCCGGGCACTGGCGCTTCGATGCGCACCGCCGCGGCCATATTCAGGGAAATATCATCGGCCAGACTGGCGATCTTATTCACACGCACACCATGGCCGGGCGTCAACTCATAACGTGTCACCGACGGCCCCTGACAGACGTTCGTTACCGTGGCCTTGACGTTAAAACTGGCCAGCGTGTTTTCCAATAACTGCTTGTCCTGATAAAACTGCGCCGCCTGCTGCCGCTGGGTTTCGCGCGGGTCGACCGGCGGCCGCAGGAGTTTCAAGGGCGGAAATTTATAATTGCCGGCGCGGCTGACATAGCGAGGCGCGGCCGGCTTCGGGACAGCGGCCGCCGCGCGTACCGGACGGACTGCTGGTCGAGGAGGAACAACTTGCCGCCGCGCGGACGGTCTGGACTGAGGCGCGCGCGGAGGGAGCGGATTTAAACGCTGCGGCTTGGGCGCGCGCGGCACAGCCGGCTGTTTCGGCGGCGCGCTGTCACTGACAAAAGTCTTATACAAAAAAAGCACAAAATTTTTCACCGTGCAGTTGAGCATCAAAAGCGCGGATAGCCAGAGCAGGATCAGCAGAAAAAAATAAGCGCCGATCGAACCAAAATAATTTTTGAGAATATTTGCCGCAAGTCCGCCCAGCGCGCCGCCGCGCTGGACAAAAAGCTCTGCCATCGCGCAAAAGACCAGCAGAAAAAGAACCGCGCCGCCGCTACGCCAGCCAGCATGTTTAATTCTCCGCCGCAGGAGCAGCCAGACGCTCAGCAATAAAACGACCAGCGGCGCGGCATAAACGCCGTCGCCTCCCAGAAAATACAAACCGTTCCAAAAAAAATCCCCCAGCCGGCTCATAAGTTAATTTCTCTGAAAATCATCAGCATATCGCACAATATCATCCTCGCCAAAATAAGCGCCGGTCTGCGTTTCCACGACTACCAAATCCACCTCGCCTTTATTCTCCAGCCGGTGTTTTGCGCCGATTGGTATAAACACGTGCTGCCCCTTGTCCAGGATCAAAAACTCGTCATCGATCTCCACATAGGCCTGCCCGGCCGTGACCACCCAATTTTCACTGCGGCGCTGGTGTGACTGCAGGCTCAAGCGTTTGTGCGGACGGACGGTCAGAGTTTTCACTTTATAATTTACATTATCCAGCAAAACTTCAAAACTGCCCCACGGCCGGTTTTCTATATAATTATTGGCCATACTGCCTCTCGTAATATTTTTGATAATCCCCGGACTTGACAGAATCAACCCATTTCTGGTTTTTAAGATACCAGCGCAGGGTCTCTTTAATGCCCTGCTCAAAAGTGTAACGCGGCTGCCAGCCGAAACTTTTAGCCATTTTGCCCGCATCGATAGCGTAACGCCGGTCGTGCCCGGGACGATCCTTAACATAGCTGATTAACGACTCCGGTTTTTTCAATTCGCGCAAGATCAGTTTCACGATGTAAATATTTTCTTTTTCGCTGTGTCCGCCGATATTGTAAATTTCGCCGGGCGCGCCCTGATGCAAAACGATATCGAGCGCCTCGCAATGATCGCTGACGTGCAGCCAATCGCGGACATTTTTGCCGTCACCGTACACCGGCAAAGGCCGGTCGGCCAGCGCATTGCTGATCATCAGCGGGATCAGCTTTTCAGGAAATTGATACGGCCCGTAATTATTGGAGCAGCGCGTCGTCAGGAGCGGCAGGCCAAAAGTGTGGAAATAAGCGCGCGTCAGCAGATCCGCGCCGGCCTTGCTGGCGCTGTACGGCGAATTCGGCTGCAGCGGAGTTGCTTCGGTAAAATAACCGGCCGAACCCAGGGAGCCGTACACTTCATCGGTGGAAACCTGCAGGTATCTGGACGCTGAGGCTCTTGAAGCGTCCGCTGTCCAGTATTTCCGCACGGCCTCCAGCAGATTTTGCGTGCCGAGAATATTGGTCTGCGCAAAAATTTCCGGCCCGGCGATCGAGCGGTCTACATGCGACTCCGCGGCAAAATTGACCACATAATCCAGACCTTCCGCAAAAAGTTTATCCGCCAGCTCTTTATCGCCAATGTCACCTTTGACAAAACGGTAATTAGGCTCTTTTTCAATATCGGCCAATGTTTCCAGATTGCCGGCGTAGGTCAGCGCGTCCAGATTGATCACCTGATAATCGGGGTGTTTCCGCAAAGTCTGCCGGACAAACGCCGAGCCGATGAACCCCGCCCCGCCGGTAATGAGGATTTTTTTCATAAGCCAAATTTTAACACAAAATCTTTTGTTCCGTTACGCTAGATCACTCCGCCGCTTCTATTTGTTTGGCGATCTCCAGCATTTTTTCCAGCCGCGCATCGATCTCGGCCAAAATATCGTCCAGCTCGTTGTAACTCTCGTAATCCTCTTTGGTGAAAGGCTTTTGGCGTTTTTTCTGCTCTTCCTGTTTTTGTTTTTTGTCCGCCTGGGCAACTTCCGCCGCTTTGTCGGCCAGCGCCCAGGAAGCCAAAAAAGCCTTGGCCAGCTCGTCGCGGTTTTGCTGCGGCTTGCTGGCCTGCAGAGCTTTTTGCGCCTGTTGCGCCTGCTGGGACTGCGTCTGTTGCAGATGATCGAGTTTCATAATCCCCCTTGAGAAAAATAATTATAGCACAAATCAATTTTTCTCCAGTTTTTACAGCAGAAACTTTCAATGTATTGTCAGGTATAAATCCGGCAAGTCTGGGTATGTTTGTCAATGAAAGGCGGCCAGTATGAAAGAAAAAGACATTAAAGATTTGATCCGCAAAGCCGGCGAAGAGGGCTGTAAAAAAGCGCAAAAAATTAAAACGCTGGAATACAATATGGATTTCGGCACGGTGACCGCCACCGTGGCGATGTCGCTAAACTAATTTTTCCTTTTTTCTATGCTATAATTTTAAAAAATCATGCCGAGACTCGACGGGGAAAATATTTATCTGGAATCAGTCAAGCCGCAAAACATCGCCTTGATCCGTCAGTGGTCGGTCAGATCGCGGGATTCTTTTTTTCTGAACAAAACCACGCTGACGGCCAGCGCCGACGATCTCGCCCTGCTCATCAGCTCGCTCAATCATCAATTTTATCTGGCGCACAACCGTAGCGGCCAGCCGATCGGCGTGCTGCTTTTCAGCAATATTCATAATCCGCAGCATATCGCTGAAGTCAGTCTGACCCTGCAGCCTTCCCAAAACAACACCAAGCTCCTCAAAGAAGCGCTGGAAACCGGACTGGTCAATCTTTTTAGCAAGACCAATTTGGTCAAAGTATACTGCCACTGCCAGCCGCACGAACTGGAGCTGAAAAAAATCCTGCTGGAATGCTTTTTTAAAAAAGAAGGCCAGCTCAACGAACATCTTTTTTACAACAACAAATTTCACGATCAGGAAATTTTCGGCCTGAATAAAGAGGATTATTACAAATGAGCGAAAAGATCACGATCAATCTGCGCCATCTGGAAAAACGCGACATACCCAAAGTCGCCGCCTGGCTGACCAATGCCGATTATTATCGGCACAATCTAACAACTTACCCCTGCCAGAATAAACGCCTGCTACAAAACCAGCTGCTCAAAGAGATCGCGGTCGGGCGGATGATCGAAGCGCGCACGCGGCTGCTCGCCGCGGAAGCCAACGGTGAGATTTTGACGGCTTTTATCGCCTTGCAAAATTTCAGCTGGCAAAACCGCAATGCTGTTTTGCAGATCTATATTCCCGCGGAATTCCGTAGCACCGATCTAGGTCTGGTTATCGTCACGCAGGTTTATAATTATATTTTTAAAGACCTCGGTTTGCGCAAAGTGTACACTTACGTTTCCGGCGGCGACGCGGAAAAACTGGAGCGTTACAAAGCGGCCAAGCAAGAGCCGGAAGCCGTGCTCTACAATTATTTGCGCGGAGCGGATGGAAAACCGGAAACGCTACATATTTTCGGCACATTCCAAAAAGACGTTCTTAAAAAAGCGTCAACTGGCGCCAAAAAAGATTGATCTTTTATTCGCCGGCTGCCTGTCGCACCGGCCAGATCTCCAGGCCGGTTGTTTTGTTCAGCCAGCGGATTATGATATTGGCATTGAGGTCAAAAAGCGGCCACATTAGATTGAAATAAAAATGCAGACGGCCTTTCCAGCGCGCCAGAGTGTAATGTTTCGGCTCGCGCGCGGCCAGCAGTTCATCGCCGCCGGCATTGCAAATCTCCAGTCCCTCGATCAAACCCTGCTGCAAAGCCGTTTTTATCTGACGCGTGTGGCGGCCATACTGGCGCGACCAAAAACTCAAAGCCCCGATATAGGCGCCGGCCTGATGGATCAACGCGCTCAATTTCAGCCGCTCATCCAGATCAAACTCGTAGATCGGATTGGTGAAAATCCCGACCATTAGCTGCTCAATAACAGTTTGAATTTCCGCCTCATCTTCCGTAATGGCCAGCACGGCAAAGACCGTGCCCAGCAATAAATATTCGGCTACGTTTAGGGCGTATTTGCGATACGGTTCGATCGCGTGAAAACTGATCGTGATCAGTTCCAGTAGCAGCTGCGTTATATCCTCGCCTTTGTCATTGTGAAATTTGATCAGCGCCGTGGCGATGAGATTGCCGATATTTTTGTCTATGGCCTGATTTTCCTGCAAAGCTTCCCGGTAATGCCGTAAAAACAATTTGCCTTCTGGACTCAAGGTTTCCGGATTGATCTTGCTGACATTGGCGTAAATCCCGCCGACTAAATTGTCCACCATGCCTAAAATTATAACAGGAAATTTCCGGATTATGTTAAACTTGCCCGATGTCCATTTTTTTCCTCTGCCTTACCCTGCTGGGCGCTTATTTAGTCGCTTTGCCGTTTTGGCTCGCCAATTTCACGGCAGCCGGCCTGCTTGGCCTGCTCTTCGCTTACACCAAAGAAAAAACCTGGGGCTGGGTGCGGAGAATTACCGGCTATGAATTGCCGTTCGGTCTGCTGCTATTCGCGGCCTGGTGGTCAGTGTGCGACGCCTATCTGCCGTGGCAGGCGCTCGGTGACGCGCTATCGCTGACAGTCTTGATCGGAGCCTTTTATTTTTTAGCCGCCGCCGTGCGTTCCTCCCGGGATTTCAATTATTTATTGCGCGTGGCGTTCGCTGGCTATATTCTGGTACTGGTCTGCGGCTTTTTACAATACGGCCTGACCAACTGGGGCTGGCCGGCTATCCCCGGCTCCGCTTTCTTACTGGCAGGCCGAGGGCTGAACCGGATCAGCTCGATTTTTATTCAGCGTTCCGGCACTAATGTTTTCGCCGCTTTTCTGAGCCTGGCCGCGCCGGCTTATCTGGCCTGGTTCTGGCAAAATATTGCCGCGCGGCGAAATAAAAAACAAACTTCTGATATTCTAAAACAAATTTTTTACACCTGCGTCCTAGCTCTAACAATTTTTAATATAATTTTTTCGTTCAGCCGCGCTTTGCTGGTGGCTCTAGCCGTTGTTTTTAGCGTGTCGCTCGCCCGCACAAAATACTGGAAACAAATCTTTGCCGCTGGAATAATTCTGGCTGTTCTGGCCGTCTTATTTGTCGCGCCGCTGCAAAAAACCATACGCTCGCTCTTTGATCTCAATGACGCCTCGAACCGCGACCACTATATGCTGGCGGAAATTTCTCTGCGCCAAATCGCGCAGCGCCCGCTTAACGGCTGGGGCGGCGGGCATCTCAACGCCAAACTGAAACAGGAAAACGGCCGCTGGATAGATCTGCGCGGCAAATACAAAACACCGGAAGAACTCCGCCGCAATTATGAAAATATGCAGGTGATGCAGAGAGAAGCGCTGGCCGACGGCGTGATCTATGTCTTTTCACCGCATAATATGTACCTCGGCTATTTTGTGGAATACGGTTTTTTAAGTTTTCTAGGCAGCGTTTTGCTTATCGCGCTTACCTGGCGGCGTCTGCGCCGGCTCTCCGGCGGTCTGGCGTATAGTCTGGCTCTGGGTATTTTAGGTTTTGCGGTTTACGGTCTATTTCAGGATTCGGTGCGCGCGCCGATCATGGCTTATCTGCTCTGGTTTTATCTCCTGCTGGTCTTGAAGCTGGAAGAGTCTTTGCGCGGTTTTAATTTTCGGCAATATCGCAAAGTTCTAGTTTTAGCCTATCACCGCATTTTGCAACCGACAGCCAAAAACACTCTGGCTGTTTCAGCCAAAAATTTTGCCCGGCAGATCGACTATCTGCGCCGCCGCAAATATTTATTTATGAATGTGGAAGATTTTTATCAAGAATATATCGCGCAGGCTGCGCCGCTTTTAAATAAAATTTGTTTAATAACTTTTGATGACGGCTACCGTGACAATATTCGCCGCGCCCTGCCTCTCCTAAAAGAACGCCGGATTTCCGCCACAATTTTTGTCACCGTGCAGAAAATCGGCAGCGCCGCACCTTATTACTGGGATTTCAAGAACAGCACAAATTTTAGCAAAGACGATCTGCCGCTGGACTGGCCGGAGTTAAAACGCCTGCGAAAATCCGGCTGGGCGGTCGGCTCGCATACTTTAAATCATTATGAATTAAACCAGCTGGCGGACAAAGAGCTGGCCTGGGAATTGCGACAATCCAAAAAAATCCTGGAGAAAAATTTGTCCGCGCCAGTCAATACGGTCTGCTATCCGCGCGGCGCGACGGACAAGCGGACGCTGAAAGCGGCCTGGACAGCCGGATACAGGTTGGGTTTCGTGACTAATTCGCGTGCGGATGATCTGCTGGCTTTTCCTAGAGTCGGCATTTACGCGCATGACACTTTTGGGCGGTTTTGGCTGAAGCTGTTGTGCCGCAAAATTCATTTATGAAGCGAAAAAAAATATTCCTGTATATTTATTCCCTGCACACCGGCGGCGGCGCGGAAAATGTTTTGTACAAGCTGGCGGTTTTTTTGCGCCAACAAGGCTGGCTGGTTTATGCCTGCGGCATGCTTGACGAAGAGCCGTCTTTTGAAACTCTAATGACCGCGCGCGGCATAAAAGTTATCCGTCTGCGCGGCGACCACAATCCCTTGAAAACTATTCCGCGTCTGGTCAGGGTTTTAAAAAAAGTAAAACCGGATATTCTGCTCAACTGGCTGTACCCCTGTATTATTACCGGCGGTCTGGCCGGCCGTCTGGCCGGCGTGCCGCGGATTATCGCTAATCTGCGCGGGCCGGATCTGAAAAAAAGGAAAACCCGAGTTTTCCTTGACGGCATCACCGCACGCTGTTGCTACGACGGACATATCGCTGTATCACAAAACGTCAAAGACATATTTGTCCGCCGCGAAAAATATCCGGCGGCCAAAGTGACCGTGATAAATAATGGCCTGGACTCAGCAGCTGAAAAATACTTAAAGCAAATTGACCGCGCCGCCGCGCGGCGTGCCTTGCAGCTGACAGCCCAAAATATTGTCATCGGCGCACTGGGACGTTTGTATCCTGAAAAAAATCAAAAATTTTTGCTGGAAACTCTGGCGCTGCTGCTGCCCAGGCTGCCGCAGGCCAGACTACTTTTAGTCGGCGATGGACCGTCCCGCCCGGAATTGGAACAGCTGGCCGCGCGATTGAATATATCTGACAAAATTATTTTCGCCGGCTGGCAGAGTGACGTGTATCGTTATCTCAAGGTCATGGATATTTATGTTTTGCCTTCTTTATATGAAGGACATTCCGGCTCAATACTACAGGCCTGGGCCTGTCGTCTACCGGTAGCCGGCGCGAAGACGACCGGCATCCGCGATCTGGTCGTGGACGGCAAAAACGGCTTGCTTTTTTCGCTGCAAAATCCTTCCGAACTGGCGAACATTATATTTAATCTGACCGCCTATCCGCGTTTAGCCCAAGAGCTGGGCAAAAACGGCTGGCAAACAGCCACCACAAAATATACAGAAAAGAAAATGTTCACGGAATATTTTAATTATTTAAAAAACTTTCCAGGCCGAAATCCCCCGCCGCCGCGCTGAAATTCAGCGTTTGGTTTTTTTTGTCCCGGTGATAAAAAAACACCAGTGGATGTTCAGCGCGCGGTTTTATTTTAGTCAAAAAATATTTTCGCAAATTTTCATCCGCGGTATAGCCGAGCAGAACAACAGCGCCCAGCGACCGCACGGTATCCAGCGCATCCTGCCAGAGTGTGGAATTTTGATCCGTGATCCGGCCATCAATAATTCTGGCAACGGTCAGGCCTTTGCGCTGGCCGACGGAGAGTATTAAAAAGTTCGCGGCGTCCGCCCCCAAGAAAACATGTTTCGGCCCCTGCAAAAAACGCCAGCGAAAAATTTCACTATCCCAGAGCACATGACCGCCGGAGCGCTGATTGAGCGCCGCGGCCATTTCCGCAATCTGCGCGGCGGAAGGCTCGGTCAAGATCCGCGCGCGGACATTTTTTTTCCACGGCGGAAAAATTATTTTTCTAAACCAGAGCGCGTCTATTTCCTGACAGCACAGCATTTTGTAAGCCGCGCTCAAAGGCGGCAGAACACCCGGACAAAGCACCTGAGTTTCTCCATTTAGTGAAGCAGCGATCAGCAGCAGGCCGCTGCCCTGCCGGTAATTTTTGTCGACCAGCAGATTATGAATGGAACTGCCCGGAACTTTTTGCCCGTCGATAAGCCAGGGCAAGCGCATCTTGTGTATTGCCCCGACGACTTGATTGCTTTGCGGCTCTATTACGATTAAAAAAGATTTTTCTCTGCCGGCGCAGGGATTTTCCTCATACAGCCAGCGCAAATATTTTTCCGTCTGCTGATAACAATGTCCGCCCCAATTGCGCCGCGCGAAGTCCTGATAGGAGTGGAGATATTCGCCGGAATACGGAATTATTTTTACCATTCAATTAAATTCCGCTAAACGCCTGCTGCCGCGGATCAGCGCGATCTTTTCGTCCTGTAGCAAATACTCCGGCGGCGTAGGGTGGCCAAGAAAAAACAGCGGTGAAGCGGTGTAGCCGTAGGCGCCGGAGTTTGGCACGCGCAACACATCGCCCTGCCGCGGCTCGGGCAGTTCCAAATTGACAGCCAGCGTGTCCAGCGGCGTGCAAAGACAGCCCGTGATCTCCACTCTCTGCGGCTCACCCTGCGGATTGGTCAGATTGGTGATCTTATAATTTTTTCGGATGACTTGCCCCAGATTGCCGGTCGCGGAAATATTTTGATGCAGGCC